>NZ_DATHGC010000383.1:0-5872 GCF_035317785.1 Pedobacter sp.
AACGGTCCTGGAGCAGGGGATCATCTTGTAAATAGCTGCCATATCCGCCGCTAGCGACATAGAGGTCGAGATGTCCATCACCGTTGGCATCAAAGAATACCGCATCTGCATCCTCTGATTTCAGGTCTTCCTGAAATGCCGGGGTATTTTTAGGGTTAAATGAACCGTCTTTCTGCTGCAGGAAGAGCTGGCTGGCCTGACCCCGACCTGCGCCTACAAAAACATCGGTCAGTCCGTCTCTGTTGACATCGCCCTGTGCCATGCAGGGGCCGCCGAAGGACAATGGGTTGGTGAGCAGCGGCTGGCGCTTGAAGTCATTTGTGGTATTTTTCTGTTGATTAAACGCAATAGGAGATTTGACTTCTTTGAATAGCGGTTCGGTGACTTTAGGTGTTTTATATTCCTGATTTGCATTCTTTTCAGCTAAGATAAGCGGCTGATTGGATTTGACTTGTTTAAGCAGTTGCTGTTTGCCGCTGTTCCAGACCACACGCAGTGAATCTATGGCCTGATCTGTTCCTAAACCAAAATGCAGCACGGGTGATACGCTGGACTGGTATCCGCGGGAGGGATTTTGCTCCAGGTATTGTTGTTTGCCTTTTGCATAGAGCCATATTTTAGCCCCGACACCTTGGGTATTGCCGGCTGCGCCCTGCAGCTTGACTTTCAGGTAATGGTGTTTGCCCTGATCTGAGGCCTGATTTTGATAAATAAAGGCAGGAAGGTTGATGTTGTTGATGATCAGGTCCAGATCGCCGTCATTGTCCAGATCGGAGTAAGCAGCACCATTACTGTTTGAAGGGGTCTGGATTCCCCATTCTTCACTTCTATTGCTGAAACCAAGATCTCCGTTGTTCTTAAAGGCGTAATTGATCACATTTGAAGCAGGAATCTCATTGATCAGGCTAAGGATGTTTTCCTTGATTTTTACCTGGTCTGTCTGACGGAGAAAATCTCCTTTAAACTTCAGGAAATCCATATCGGTATAGTCGCGCAGGTAGCCGTTGGTGACAAAGAGGTCTTTCCAGCCGTCATTGTCATAGTCTGCCAGCAGCGGTGCCCAGCTCCAGTCGGTATTGGAAATGCCGGCCAGCTGGCCCGTTTCACTAAAGGTGCCATTTCCGTTGTTGATCTGCAGCATATTGCGCATGTCCTGGTAGTGAAAACCGAGTTTTAGCCTCAGGTTGTAATATTCATAGTTATCAGGTGCGAACAATTGTTTCTGGCGATGGTTGTCTTCCGGAAGCATGTCTAGGGTCAGGATATCTTGCAGGCCGTCATTGTTTACGTCAGCGATGTCATTGCCCATAGAATACAACGAGGTATGACCAATTTGCGCACTGAGCTGATCTGTAAAGGTTCCGTCTCCGTTATTGATGTAATGGTAGTCTGGGGCGGAGTAGTCATTGCAAATGTAAATATCCGGCCATCCATCATTATTTACATCAGCGATGCCTGCGCCAAGCCCGTAAGTGAAGGAAGAGTTGTACAGACCTGCCTGGTCGGAGATATCGGTAAATTTATTGTCGGTATTTTTATAGAGCTTTACCCTTATTTTTGGAGCTGGCTCGTTTAATATAAGTGGCGCAGATTCTTCCTCCAGTGTGGTAAATACTTTTGGATTGTGATTGAGCAGGAACATATCCAGGTCATTGTCCTTGTCATAGTCAAAGAACACGGCCTGGGTACTGTAAGCGTCATCGGCAATGCCGTAATCGGCTGCTTGTTCTTTGAATACAGGAGTTCCTGAAGCGTCGTTGCCGCTATTGATATACAATTTGTTTTCCCGGTTTTTGGCCGGAAGGCCGCCCGACAGACATTGATAAATATCCAGTTTGCCATCGCCGTTCACATCGGCCATGGTGACGCCTGTTTTCCAGCTGAAGCCTGACTCGGTGATTCCTGCTTTTGTGGTGATGTCTTCAAACTGCATGTTTCCCTTGTTGAGGTAGAGTTTTGCAGGTGTCATATTGCCGGAAAAATAAACGTCGTCCAGTCCGTCATTGTTCAGATCGCCAACAGAGACCCCACCGCCATTGTAGAAATACTGGTAGGACATGATATTGGCCTTAGTATTTTCAACTATGGTATTGTTAAAGTCTATATGGGTTTTTTCGGGAGGCAGCAATACAAACAGGGGGCCTGCTGTGTTGTCGTTGTTGTCTTTGTGCTGACAAGAGGACAGGAGAATTGCACCTGAAAGGCACAGGCCAGGCACGAGTTTGGAGAGTAGGGACATTTGGTTAGCGTTTGGTTTAAACTACTTGAAGATAAAGACTTTATTTCAAAGTTTACTAACTTAAATTATCGGCAGAATCAGTGTGATGCTGCAACGTGCATCTTCACAGTTTTCAAAATGGAACTGAACACTGCTGCCAAACAGTTGCTTGTAGTTGCTGCCGTAGTTTTCCAGATCGGCAACCAGGGTTTCGGGGGCCTTGTCATGGTATTCCATACCTAATTGGAGTTGGCGCTGTTCAATGAAAATATTGATCTCCAGGGTGACTGGTTTATTGCTCTGCACTTTGCAGAAAAGCTCCAGGATGTTGATCAACGCCAGGGGTGCTATTTTTTGATCTGTAATTTCGCCCTGAACATTTAATACCACATTGAGATTGTGCTTAAAATGGTTTAAGGCAATGAAATGGATAAAATTGTTCAGTGCCTGCAGTTCTTCCTGCAGCGGGGTATGCTGCTGTCTGCCCCAGTACAGCCTGTAGCGCAGCAGATCGGAAAATGTCAGTATGGCTTCGGGCGTATTCTCGTCCTGGCTGAGGGCTGACTGTTTCAGCTGTTTTAGCGAGCGCATGAGAAAATCGGGACTGATATTGGTCTTCAGCAGGTCCAGTTTGACTTGCTCAATTTCTTTCTTTTCATTTTCGAGTTCCAAAATGGTATGACCTTCTTCATTTTTTTCCATGAAGAACAGCATCATGGAGAAGACCATAAAATTGAGCAGATAACCGCCCAGACTGTAGGCATACATGCCCCAAAATGATAGATTGCCATTGAGCGGATTGTCGGAATAAAAGGTAACGAAGCTCCTTGTAAACCAGACATCCAGCGCAGTAAAAAACAGATAACTGCCTACCACGAGTAACCAGAACTGCAGGTTGCGGTTCCTTTTGAAGTAGTAGGGGATCAGGACCAGGCAATAAAGGTAATAGAATATGGCAATGAGCAGGTTTTCCAGTATAAAGTGATTAAATATAACTGATGGGGTAATAGAGACCTTAACGGTCATCAGTGTACCCACTACAAATACCCACAGCCAATAGATGACATGTGCAACCCATCTGTACCGTGTGAAATACACCCAGCGGTTCTTTTTATTAATCTCTATTTGTACGAGGCCGCTCATCTTCAAAAATTAATGGTTAGGTCAATTTCAAATCTGTCCTTTAAGCTTTGCATGGACAGCGTGTGTTTATCCGGATACAGGATCTCTAGTCTTCGTTTCACGTTTTTTAGGCCAATGCCTCCCTGATAATCGGAAATGGCCTGGCCGATGGTGTTGAGCGGTTTACTGTTTTGAAGTCTGAAGTGTATGTACTTGTCCTGCACATCGATGTCCAGGTTGATCCAGGATTTACCGAAACTGGTTTTGGTACCGTGTTTGAACGCATTCTCCAGAAAGTTGATGAGCAGGAGCGGGGCAATCATTTTGTCTTTTATGTCGCCTTTAATGTTTACTGTAACTGTGCACTGATCTTCTTTGTGACGCAGTTTTTCGAGTGTGATGTAACTATTGGTAAAAGTAAATTCGTTCTCAAGCGGTACCAGGTCTGCTTTACAGTCGTACAGCATGTAATGGAGCAGCGATTCGAGTTTGGCTATGATCGCGGGTGTTTGTGCTGATTTTTTCAGGCTGAGCGCATAAATGTTGTTCAGCGTGTTAAAAAGAAAATGAGGATTGACCTGGGATTTGAGAAAACTACTTTCTAAGGTTATCTTTTGGGTCTTGAACTGTATCAGCCTCTGAATCTCTTTTTGCTGATCATAGATGTCCACAAAGTAATAAAACGCAATAAAAAAAATAAAAGGGAACAGGAACGCTGAAAATGTCCTGTAGCTGATGTAGCTGAATTGCTCTGCTTGTGCATCAAGACCGGGTTGACCATTTATGATCAGCTTGATGAGCAGCACACGGGCAAGGAAAATGATCAGCAGCAGGCCCAGAAAAGTCAGCCAGAAGATCAGCTTGTTTTTTGACCGGTATAAGGGGACGATTGCGAACTGAAAGGCATAGCACAGTATTAATAACAGGATTACCTTGGCAAAATAAATGGAGGTATTGGTGCTGGGAGTGTATTTTATGTTTTCGGTAACGCCGCTATTGCGCATTTGCAGGTATGAAATGCTCAGCAAAATGGCCCAAAAAAGCAGATGAAGCACCCACTTGTAGTGTCCAAAGCTTTTTACGAGGTGTTGTTTTACAGGGATATTTGCCATGAGCGGTGATGGCAACTAATTTATTTATTATTTTGAAAATTAAAGAATATAGGTTGATTTATGACTAAATCATTTTCGTAATCGCCATGTAAATGATGCGCACGCTAGAGATGATGACTATGGCAGCTACTCCTATAAACATCTTTTTTATCGGCAGCTTGCCGACAAGACGGGCCGCTATCGGCGCCGCAGCGACACCACCAACGATGAGGCCAAGGATGGATTGCCAGTGACTGACACCCAGAATAAAGAAGAAAGTTACTGCACTGGCCATGGTCACAAAGAACTCGGTCAGACTCACGGAGCCGATCACATATTTAGGGGTCCGGCCTTTGGCAATAAGCGTTGAGGTAACCAGCGGCCCCCAGCCGCCGCCGCCAAATGAGTCTAAAAAACCACCTGCTCCAGCCAGCCAGCCTGCGCGCTTTACTTTTTGTGGTTTTGTTTTTTCTTTAAATGCATTGAGTAGTATGCGGATTCCAAGCAATAAGGTGTAAACGGAAATAACGGGCCTGATGTAGGCTGAAAAGGCTTCTCCCGCATAGCTGAGCAATATGGCTCCGGCTATGGCGCCGAGTACGCCGGGGATCAACAGGGTCTTGAACAGTTTTTTGTTTACATTACCAAAGCGGTAATGGCTGAAGCCTGATGCACCGCTCGAGAACATCTCAGCGGTGTGTATGCTTCCGGAAATTACAGCGGGATTTAATCCGCCGGAAAGCAGCAGGGTAGTGGATACCACCCCGTATCCCATGC
This sequence comes from Pedobacter sp., assembly GCF_035317785.1. Taxonomy (GTDB): domain Bacteria; phylum Bacteroidota; class Bacteroidia; order Sphingobacteriales; family Sphingobacteriaceae; genus Pedobacter. Next base: position 5,209 of record NZ_DATHGC010000383.1, read on the forward strand.
CCAAAGCCCCGTCAACAAGCTGGGCCACAAAACCCACCACGAGCATCCAGTAGAATTTCTCATCCATTTGCCCGTAAACCTCTTTACCAAATGTGAGCACAGAATCATAGCTGAGATAAGTGTATGCCGCAATACCGAGAAATAAAATGGCAAGAATAATGAGGCATAGGTAAGCGATTTTCTTCCACTTCTTTTCCTGTTTTGTATTGCTGACCGGTATGCTGATCTGGCTTTCGGGTAAACTCATTATGGTTTCTTGTGTAACTGATTTCTAATCCTAATTCGTACAAAGTCTATCGAATAAGTCGACAATATTATTACCATTTTTCCATTCTACAAAATTCTTTTACAATTAAATAGTTAATCGTCTGTTTATTAGTAATTTATAAAACAAAATTTATCTGAATTATCGGCTAAGCATTCTGTTTCTCCGCATAAATGCGAATGATCAGCTTTGTTCTGTGCTGAAACCTGATGAATAAAAGGAGGGAGGCTGTCAGTAAGCCAAATGTAAGTCCGTACCAAATTCCGTTGACACCCATGTCCAGTTTGATGCCCAATAAATATCCCAGGGGAATGCCAATGATCCAGTAGGCGATAAAGGTAATTATGGTAGGAATGTTTACGTCGCCCATGCCTCTGAGTACACCGAGCCCAACGACTT
>NZ_DATHGC010000384.1:0-2151 GCF_035317785.1 Pedobacter sp.
AAATACATCAGCTGGGGAGCAGGGCCCCGGGCTTCACAATTTCTGGTCATAGGCGCCAAATGCCATGCCGCAATATCGGGCAAATATTCGCCGGATATCGAAGATGTTCAAGCTGTGGCAGAGCCGATACTCCGTCACCGGATTGTTCGTAATTATCGTGCGGAAGCAGAAGGCCTATCGGTAGAGCAAATTATCAAAAATCTGTTTTAAAGATCGTCCAGTACTTTTTTGTAGAGGTTGGGATAATCAGTCACTACACCGTCCACACCAAGGCCTATCAGGTACTTCAAATCTTTAGCAGAATTAACTGTCCAGGGGATGATCCTGACGCCGGATTCATGACAGCGGTCTACAAGGCTCTTTCCAACAAGCACTGAATAGGGGCTGTATACAGTCGGCCTGAAACCCAGTTCACTGACATTTACTTCAAAATCTATCTTTTCATCGACAAACAGCGCTGTTTTAACTTTAGGATAGTGCTCATGTAAGTATTGCAGCGTACGCATGTCAAATGACTGTATGGTCACTCTTTTTGAAAGTTTCTTACGGTTCACTACTTCCATAATCAGTTCGATAAATTCTGCAGGTTCAGGTTGAAATTCGTTGTCCCCGTTGGGAATGGTCTTGGTTTCAATACTGTAATTGGGTTTGGACAGCTTATTTTCTTTCACGTAGCTTTCTACAGAATCGATGGTTTCCTCCAGCAAGGGCTTGTAGGCAGCGTACTTTTGCTGGTAAGGAAACCGGTTATGAACTTTGGTGCCTACATCAAACTTCTGAACATCGGCATAGTCCATTTGATAAATGTTATAGGTTTTCTGTTCTTTAAGCGTAATGGGCTTACCATCGGGCTTGAGGCTATACTCATGGTTAAAATACGGCTCCTGAGACAGGATTACTTTTTTGTCTTTGGTAATTACCGTATTCATCGAGATCGTACTGGCGCCCAGGTCAAGCGCCCTCAGCATACCTTTGATGGTATTTTCCGGCATGATGCCCCTGGCTCCGCGATTGCCCTGAAGATCAAATGCCTGCCCGGATACCCGCACTGCTGCAAACAGGATCAATAATAGGAATGTGTGTTTTCTCATATCTGTTTAAGCCGGATTAGCGTTCTGCTGGCGCGAATACCATCGCGATCAGGTTCCAGTTGTGGTCGGCCTGACGCTCATAGACAAACACATAGTGGAAGCTTTCTCTCAGATCAGCTTTATAATCCACAGCAGCAACACCATAGGTATAAGCAAAATCACCACCATCAGCTTTATTTACCTTAGTTGTTTTTAAGTTTACCTTGCTCATCATACTGTTGAAAAAAGCGATCGCTTTGTCTTTACCGATAATCGGCTCGTACCCGGGAAACAGGATTCTTACATCGGGATTGACAAATCCGGCAAAGGCCGAGACGCCGTAAGATTTTAAAGTCGCATTCAATGTAGATTCGGTGGTCGCAATGATGCCCGTTCCGGCTTCTCTCTGTTTGTCGTTCAGCAATTTGGGTTTATACGATTCCTTAGGCTCGATGAACTCAGTCTTTACTTTATTCAATGGCTTATTATGGGTAATGCCCAGATCAAGGGTTAAAACCCATTTTCCGTCAACAGCCTTCCAAACTGAGAAAAATTGCCCATAAGAAGTTTCGGTACCGGTATAGGTATACGGGCCGGTTGTAAAACCCCAGTCGCCGCTTTTAGATACTCTGGCGTAGACAGGTTTCCAGCTGAGATCTTTGGTATCGCCCTCCGTTGCATAATACGTTTTGGCATTCACGGGATTTGGTCTGAATACTAAAGTGTTGTCATCAGAATAAGTAGAAAAGGCAGTTTTGGCTCCTGTTTTGGAGAGCTTTTCGGCAAAATCTTCCTCGGCGTTCACCAATGACCTGGTAGTTCCATCAGATTTCTGAGCATAGGCTCCAAATGTCAGAGATGCGGCAACAATGGTATAAAGAAATTTATTCATCATGTTTTTTATAGTTAAAATACTAATATAGGATTTGGCAGGTTTATTCATTTCATAATTCATCAACAATTGCACAATACTACACCTTACTCCATGTAGTACCCTCTTTGCTGTCCTTCAGTTGTATGCCCATGCTTTGCAATCCGAGACGTATTTTATCGGAAGTAGCATAGTCTTTGTTTTCCTTGG
>NZ_DATHGC010000385.1:0-4614 GCF_035317785.1 Pedobacter sp.
CAGGATGATTGGAAAGAATTCTGCTGGTCAGCAGTCCGGCGGTGCTTCCGGCATCCCACACAAAACCTGGAGACAGTATGGTGGCGGGGCAGACCAGTCTAAATATGTAGACCTGAACCAGATTACAAAGTCAAACATTGACCAGCTGGAGGTCGCATGGACATACCCGACTGGTGACGAGGTTTCTTCTTATAAATTCAATCCCATAGTGGTTGACAATATCATATATGTACTGGCAAAGAACAATTCTTTAGTAGCGCTCGATGCCATCACAGGTAAGGAGATCTGGATCCATGCCAATCTGAATGTGGCCAGCAAGCGGGGAATGAACTACTGGGAAAGCAAGGACCGCAAAGACAGGCGATTGCTTTTTTGTATAAATAATACATTGCAGGCTATAGATGCGCAAACCGGCAAATCTATATTGACATTTGGGAATAACGGATCTGTTTCTTTGAAGGAAGGACTGGGCCGTGACCCGGCAACAATCGGCCGTGCAACTTCGACATCACCGGGACATATATTTGAAAACCTGATCTTGCTGGGATCTTCTCCCGGCGAGAACTTGTTTTCTGCACCCGGACACCTCAGGGCCTATAATGTAGTAACGGGTAAACTGGTCTGGACATTTCACACCATTCCCCATCCCGGAGAATATGGTTATGAAACCTGGCCCAAAGATGCTTACAAATATGTAGGAGGTGTAAATACCTGGGGAGAGGTTTCAGTAGATGAAAAACGGGGGATTGCTTATTTTCCTTTGGGATCTCCCACCTACGATTATTATGGAGCAGACCGTAAGGGCGATGGGCTGTTTGGCAATAGCCTGCTGGCGCTGGACGCGAGAACAGGGAAGCGGCTCTGGCATTACCAGACCGTGCACCACGACCTTTGGGACTATGACCTGGTTTCTGCGCCGCAGCTCATTACCGTAAATCATAATGGTAAAAAAGTAGATGCCGTAGCGCAGGCCACAAAGCAGGGATTTTTATTTGTGTTCAACAGGGTAACCGGCGAGCCGCTTTGGCCGATTGAAGAACGTCCTGTTCCTCCGAGCAATATGCCTGAAGAAGTAGCGTCAACTACTCAGCCTTATCCAACCGTAGTACCGCCGTACAACAGGCAGACCATTACCGCAGATGACATTAATCCTTATCTGCCTGTTTCACAACAGGAAACCTGGAAGAAAAGACTTGCTGCCGGGCTAAGCGGGCTGTTTGAGCCGCTTTCTGATCAATATGAAACATTTACCATGCCGGGTGCAAACGGCGGCACGCTGCATGGCAACACAGCAGCCAATCCGGCTAAAGGAATTGTTTACATAACCACGCAGGACAAACCTTCCGTTTACCGGTTAAAGAAGGATGAGCCGGCTGCTTTAAAAGTGCCAATTACGGGCGACGAAGCGACCCGGGCAAAAGCGGCCTATGTGCAGTATTGCCAGTCTTGCCACGGTGCAGACAGAAAGGGAGCGATAGGACCAAGTCTGATAGACCTGAATAACCGGGTCTCTTTTGATAATTTTAAAACCATAGTCAGTGTAGGCCGCGGACAAATGCCTTCATTCCTGCACCTCGGTGACCAGGAGGTCACCAATATTTATAAATTCCTTTCTTCCCTGCCATCGTCCGGGAATGCTCAAAGCAGAGGCGGCAGGGGTGGAGAGTCTGGTCAGTCTGCAATTTCTGTGATGCCCGAAGGCCCTGTTATCGCCGCTGGAGGAGCGCCGCTGGCAGTAGCACCGCTGCAAAACCGGAATGCTGTACGTGATTATCCTGAAGGGGTATCCCGTCCAAAAGACCGTTATACCGATGGCTCTACCACAGCATATGGACTTGGATATCCAAATCTGATCGGTCCGCCATGGTCTTCCATTGTGGCTTATGACCTGAATACGGGAAAGATCAAATGGAAAAGGGCACTGGGTAATGACGATAAGCTGGGCGGGAAAGACACCGGTCTCCCCGCCGGTTCCCAGCATAAAGGCATGATCGTCACCTCAACGGGGATTGTATTTGCTACTTGTCTGGACGGCAGAATCTATGCCTATGATGAAGACAATGGGAATATCCTCTGGTCAGTAAAATTGCCCCGGGTGCCCGATGGATTACCAGCCATGTACATGGCCGGGGGCAGGCAGTACCTGGTGGTCTGTGCCGTTTCAGAAGTAGCCGACAAAACAAGGCCTGCTGCAGAAACCAAGCCGTCTTATATAGTTTTTGCTTTACCTAAAAAAAAATGACATGATGAACAGAAGAGTTTTTATTTATCAAACATCCGGACTGATCTTATCGGCCTGGCTGCTACCGTCCTTTAAGCCTTTTTATGCGGATAAAATGGACCGGATAGGTATGGGAACTGTATTGTTCCGTTACAGGTTTAAGCAAACCAAACCAGCGGAGATTGCTGCGATCAAAAACGAACTGACATTGCTGGATGTTCCGGCATACTATAGGGATCGCTTTAAAGTAAAGCAGCTGGAGTTCTGGAGCAATCACTTCGAGTCACTGGATAAATCTTACCTGACCGATCTAAAAAGCAAAATAAAAGCTTCCGGCGGTCAGCTGCTCAATGTACAGATAGACAGCTCTTATAACCTTGCTGCTGCTGACGAAGCGGAACGTTTAAAAAGCATTGAACATGTAAAACAATGGATGGACGCGGTGTCTTTCCTCGGATCCAAATGCGTGCGGATCAACCCGGGAAGTGCCAGCGGATCTGTTGATAAAAGTATCGAGTCTATGAAACTGGTGAACCAGTATGCCAAAAGCAAAAACCTTATTTTATTGTCGGAAAATCATTTCGGCATAGAAATGAACCCCGATGTACACTTGCGTATCGTGAAGGAAGCAGGTCCGGGAAATTATACCTTGCCGGATTTTGGAAATTATCCGAGAGCAACCATGTACGATTCGCTGGAAAAGATCCTGCCCCATGCCTACATGATCTCTGCCAAAGCTGACGCATTTAATGACCAAATGGAACATATCTCTTATGATTTTGACAGGTGTGTCCAAATGGCTGAAAAGGCAGGGTTCAAAGGCATCTATTCTGTAGAACAATGGAACAACAAATATCTGGATATAGACTTTGAGAAAGTGGCCGACTGGCTGGTTGATCACGTCAAAAGAAATATATAACAGAACAGACAGCACCAAACAAACCAACAAATGAAATCTAAATACAAATCGTTCAGACCCTTTATCTTATCTTCAATCCTCCTTGCAGGACTGGCTTATTCCTGCAGCAGCCTTAAAAAGAAAACAACTGCGGACCAGGTAAGCACGATTGCTGCAGGCACATATACCATACCTGCCGATAAACCACTGCAGCGGACCGGAGACATCTGGGTCTGGCGAACTGTACTCGATTTAAGATCAAGAATGATCAGCATCGGGCTAAACGACAAGCTGTGGGTAGCATACGATACCCGGAATGCCTCTTTCTATAAAGCATGGACAGGGGGAATTGTATTTGACGGAGCTGTATACACCACTGCACATGGCCCTCAGCCTGTATCAGTTGGCAACACTTATTTCTCCGAGACAGAAGACAATCCATGGCTGATCACCGCAAATGGAATTTCGGCGATCCCTGAAGTCATTTACAAAGGACATACTGTCCTGAACAACAACATTTCCTTAAAATATGAACTGGTTTACAAGGGGAACCACATCCAGGTAGATGAGTATCCGGAGTATTACAAAGCAGATAAAAAAGTCGGGCTTGAACGGGTCTTTAAAACTTCCCAGGTTCCTGAAGGCTTATCGATAAGCCTGAAAATGCATTTAGAATCCATCATTTCAGATGCTGATGTGTCGGCAGACAGTAAATTTAGCATCAGTAAATCCGATGCGCAGGAGGTGTCCGGTACCGCTTACAAAGTGACAGAAGGTATACTGTTGATAAAAAACAACGGAACTACCAATTTTTCGGTAAAGATCACACCAAAGCCATATGCTGCAACACCTAAAACTGCACCTTCAAAAGTTGTAAACGAAAAAGAAGAGAAGATACTGGCCCTGCTGACAAAAAGCGATTGCAATACCTGCCACAACAGGGACGTAAAAACTGTGGGGCCGTCGTTCAGGTCGATTGCCCAGCGCTATTCCAATACGCCTCAAATGACCGCTACGCTGGTCAGTAAGGTTATTAAAGGAGGTTCTGGAAATTGGGGCGAAGCACCGATGACACCGCATCCAGGCTTGCCGGAAGAAGAGGTGTCCAGTATGGTGAACTACATCATGGATCTTGATGCACAGCAGGAAAACCGGGACAAGGCGATCATGCCGCCATCACCTGCTGTATTTAGGTTTATGAAAAAAGATCCATCAGCACAGGCAAAGCAGCAAGCTGAAAAACAAGGTATCGCTATAAATGTATACAAGCTGGAAGATGGATTTGCAGGCTTCCCTGTCATAGGTGCAAAGACAATCCCTCAGTTGTCGGGTGCTGCAAACATATTGCACCTGAACAATTTTGACTTTGGCTTTAATATGGAGGACTTCAAAGGCAATTTTGCAGTCAATGCCGGTGGCATACTGACACTCAAAGAAACGACGAACATTGTTTTTAGACTGGTCGCAACTGATGGCTCACGTTTATACATTGACA
>NZ_DATHGC010000386.1:0-2225 GCF_035317785.1 Pedobacter sp.
TAGTAGTAAAAACATCGTTATGAAGTCAGCATACTTATACTGTCGGGTTAGCACCGATGAACAAAAGAAGAAAGGCAGTTCTCTTATTGAACAGGAGGATCGCCTTGTAAATCATTGCAAAATAAATGGCATTCAAATTAAAGGAATATATCGGGAAGATTATTCGGCAAAAGATTTTAACCGTCCCGAATGGAAAAAGTTGATTACTAAAATCCGAAAACAGGCCCCTGATCTTGTTGAAAATATCTTGTTTATTAAATGGGACAGGTTCAGCAGGAATATCGAGTACGCTTATCGAATGATAAGAATCCTCAAAGACTTAAATATTCAACCTATCGCAATAGATCAGCCGATCGATTTAGATGTTCCCGAAAGCATTGTCATGCTTGCAGTCTACTTGGCAATTCCCGAGGCAGAGAACACCAGGCGCGGATTGACCACCGCAGAGGGTATGAGAACAGCGAGAAAGATGGGCAGATGGCCGGGAAAAGCTCCTATTGGATATTCAAACTGGACAGATCCAGATGGCAAAAAATACATAATACCCAAGCAACCAGAAGCAGATCATATAAAATGGTCATTTGAACAATTGGCGACGGGATCTTTTACAATCAGCCAAGTAAGAAGAATGGTTTATGCAAAAGGATTACATTGTGAGCATACCCATTTTTGGAAGCTTATTCATAATCCTGTCTATTGTGGAATTATTAAAATATCAGCAAACCAAACCGAAGAGTTACAATTTGTCAAGACTATTCACGAACCCATTATTTCGGAAAACTTATTCAAAAACGTTCAACAAATAATAAGTAAAGACACAAATAAAAGATGCAATAAAGACCACCTAAAGCACCTATTTCCCTTAAGGGGCTTTCTGTATTGCCCGCTCTGCGGTCGCAAATTAACAGGTAGCCTGTCACAGGGAAAGACTTCCAAATATCCATACTATCATTGTGCTGGACAAAAGTGCAAAGGAAGATTCAGAGCCGAGAAGTTAAATAGCTCCTTTGAAGAACAATTAAAGAAATTATCCCTACGTCCTGAAGTGTACGAATTGTTTGGTCTCGTACTGGAAGATGAAAACATATTTACTTGCCGACGAGAATATTCTGAGGAACGAAAATCAATATTAAAGGATATATCTAAGCAAGATTCTAAAATTTCAAAAGCAAAAAAGTACCTCCTGGATGAAAAGATTGACTTTGATGATTTCAGTAAATTAAAAAAGGAATACAATGAGAGTTTATTCTACTTGAATAGTCAGCTAAAAAACATCAGTCAAAAGATCACCACTTGCGACGTTAGCGAAAATTTATGGCCTGATAAAGACTTCACCATTTTCCAATCCTATAAAGACCTGGATATTAAGGGCAAGCGTGAGATAATCAGTCTATTCACCCCCGCATCAATCGATAGCGTTACTTCAAAGTTTAATCGCTTAACAATTAATGAGGTTATGTCCCTTATTATTCAATCCCGAAGCTAGGCATTACCTCACCTTCAGTAATATCCAATTAATCGATTACCAAATAAGCAATTTAACATGGACAAGCTAACATATAAAAATCCCAAGGATTTTTCGACCAGAAAGGTTTCAATAGACCGAGCTATTAAGGTGTTAAACAGGAATGGTATTAAAGTAAACAGGGAAAAGGCTGAACTGATTTTGGATTTCCTATATCTCCTGGCAAAAACCTTTAGATACAAAGAAGACACTGCCATCAGAACATGAACCGCAAGAGTAGATCGAACACCTCTATCAGTCTCCATACTAAGCTTCTAGGTTGTTTTTTATAATACAAATTCAAGCCTAAGAAAAGTTTCGAAAAAAAGTTCGAACACCGCTTTTTGTAAAACCCAGCGGGCTTAATATATTGTAAATCAAACTAGTGATTAAATAAAAAAAGGAAATGACCAGTTATGATCATTTCCTTAAGTGGAGGTGAGGGGATTGCCTCCGCTAGCGCTCCGGCGATCCCTGGATCGGGGGCCTAGATGAATTTGTGCCAGCGGCGCTATCGCGCCACTGCATTTTCGTTTGTTCCGCTTTGACGAGCCTGCTCCCCAAAAGCCTAAAAAACATTGTCTCACACCACTCCCAAAGTTGCCGGCTCGTCACGCTGCACAACAAAAATGCCCCGCTGACAAAGTCAGCGAGGCACAAATTCATCTGTGGAGGTGAGGGGAGCCCAATCGAACACCTCGATGCACTCTTCCAATTTATC
>NZ_DATHGC010000387.1:0-3075 GCF_035317785.1 Pedobacter sp.
ACACCAGACACCACGATGAGCCTGCGTACCTGCTCAGGATGGCGCACTGCCATCTGAAATGCTACCCCGCCTCCCATGCTATACCCTAAAATATCTGCGCTATCTATTTTGAGGTGCCTGAGCAGGCCCGACACATCGTCGGCCATACCTTCGAAACTAATTTCGCGGGAGATATCTCTTGTACGGCCATGACCCTGCATTTCAGCTACGATTACTTTCCGGTCTTTATCCAGCAGGGGTATGATGTGCGCCCAGTTTAAGGGTATCGTCATAAAGGAGCCATGAATCAGTACAAGGGGTTTTCCTTTACCATGCACTTCGTAATACATTTTCAGCCCGTTTACGTCTGCATACCCTTTCTCTGCAGCGCCGACCTTTTGATTTTCAATACCCGGCTGAACTTTTTTTTCGCCAGCCGGATTGCAGGAAATAAGACCCGCTATAATCAGTATGAAATATTTTGCATTGTTTTTCATATGTTCTGCCATTAAGATTTACAGTTTAGTTTTTTCAGCTTTATAGGAGAGCAACACCGTTCCGCATGCAAATGTTTTCGAATGAGGACACAGCCGTTAAAAATACCCAATTTGCTTATCGTCGAGTTGGATAAAACCGACATGGATCTCTATATTTGCAGTCCATAGCGCTCAAATGAAGAATGCCTCAAAAATTTCAAATCATGCAACCAGAATAAGGGTTCAATCAGCGCTGTTGCTGTTGTTTTCCCTTTTTTTCGGTAATGTATCGGGGGCCGTATTTGTAGTAACCAGCAATGCAGATAGCGGGGCCGGAACACTCAGAGAAGCATTGACCTTAGCGGCGGCCAATGGATCAGCAGAGATCGATCAGATTCGCTTCAATCTTCCGGGACTTACACCGGCTGATCATACCATTAAAATCAATTCCGATCTGCCGGTCATTACAACAGATGTAATCATTGACGCTTCTACACAGCCAGGTCAGAATGCCTCTGTAAATGGAGCTAAGGTGATTATTGATGGCAGTCAATTTACACTCAGACCTTTTCAAATACAATCGGTATTCAGGATCCTGGATGTAGAACACTTTGAATTCTATAGCATAATTATCAAAAACTTTGACCTCGCAGGAATTAGGATCGGCGGTCTGTACTTTTTTGGATCAAACGGATATATAAAGATCGGCGAACCCGGCAAAGGCAATGTGATTTACGGAGTGTACGGTATTACCAGCCAAAACCTAGTGTCAGCAAGAGATGGAGAAATTGAAGAATTCATCATGACGAATAACTTCATTGGAGTCAAAGAGAACGGAATTGATATTCCACATAATTTCGAGTGCGGAGTCAGTTTGAAGCGTGTCCATAAAGGAATTATCGGCGGCCAAGGCCAGACAGAAGGAAACCTGATCTTTGGAATCTTCAACATTAGCTATGGTGACTTCCCCGGAAGCAGAGGCGGAGCATTTTCACTTGCCGTAAAGAACAATTTTTTCACTGCCAACATCAACGAAGAAAGACCAGGCCTGACCATTGCGAGAAACTCCATCTACAATGGCCTTAGCGGAGAAAATTTCACGCATACCGGGCCATTTAACGTTGAAGTAAGTGACAATGTCTTTGGTTCCTCCTTTGGCATGTCCGGTATAACCAATGTAAATGCCATCATTCAAAGAAACTACTTTGGCACCTCCAGAGACCAAAGCAAACCACTGCCAATCAATAATAATGCTATGGGGTTCCGGTTTCTGACCGGACACGTACTGGTTGGGGGACCAACAGTCCAGGAAGGAAATGTCATTACCAATGCCAATAGCAACCCGGTATATGTCACCGAGTTATTCGCGGTTACAGCTGAAGAAGCAAAAAATATTGAGCTCAGCCACAATTCTTTTTACTGCAATCCGGGGATACCGTTCCTGTATGTATATACTGGCCCGTTTGCCAAGCCTCTTGAAGTACTCCTTAAAGAAAAAACACCTTCCTATGTAGCCGGTACTACAGCACCTGGCGCAAGGGTTGAACTCTTTTATACCGATCCGGAATGTACCAATTGCCAGCCAGAAAGATACTTTGCAACCGTAACCGCCGACAATGCAGGTAACTGGAAATACCCTGGAGCAATAGAAAGCGGTGTTTCGGTTATGGCTTCAGCTACACTGAATCAATTGAGTTCCGAATTTTCCGACCCGAGGATTTATGTTTATCGTTCGGCAGAGCCGATACTCAAAATCACAAACCAAACCTGTGACGATAAGCTGGGTAAAATCGAAGGTGTCTTTACCGTCAACGTAGACAAAGTAGAATGGAGAAATGAAGCAGGACAAATCATGGGAACAAATGCAGGCAGCGTTTCCAACCTTCCTGCAGGCAGATATCGCCTAAAAGGAAACCAGTTTGGCTGTATTGTCTTTTCAGAATGGATAACTGTCGAAAACCAGGTACCCCAGCTGGCATTTACAGGCTTGCCAAATATTGTTCACGCTTCCTGTGGCAATGGTGGGTCGATATTGAATTTATTCCCCAACAACTACACGGAACTCACCTGGCTTGATAAGAACGGCACAGTGGCAGGAAACGAACGTGAACTCACAGATGTTCCTCCTGGCGAATACAAGTTAAAGCTAACAGGCCTGGAAGGTTCTGGCTGCATTAAAGAATTTGGTCCTTACATCATCAACAATGTAAATGGACCAAATATAGACGTCAGCGGTATGAAGAAGACGAATGCGACATGTCTCACTGCCGGCAGCATTAAGGACCTGAATGTCACGGGAACAGGTACAATCATTTATAAATGGATTGATGCAAACGGCAGCGAAATGGGCCATACCAAAGACATCAGTAACCTGCCGGAGGGAAGCTATAGACTCCTGGTCAAGGACGAGAGTTCCTGCGGCACAATTGAATCTGCCGTATTCAAAATTGAAACAGACAACAAAATTGAACTGAATGACCAAAATGCAAACAGCACCAATACCGCATGCAATGCCAGTACCGGAACCGTCACAGGCATTACTTTTACCGGCGCCGGTCAATTTAAATGGCTCAATGAAAGAAATGAAACTGGCGGAAATTCTTCGGAGCTGACCGGGGTA
>NZ_DATHGC010000388.1:0-11009 GCF_035317785.1 Pedobacter sp.
TCATCGATAGCGGTAAACCATGTAACCGGCAGACCCCGCATTCACACAATTTTCTTACACAGGACGGAAATACACCTGAAGGCATTGCAAAAATAAGTAAAGCACAGGTAATGCAGTACCCGACAATAGAATTTATGGAAGGCAAAGTAACCAGGGTAGGGGGTGAAAATAATCAGTTCGTGGTTTACAACTCAGAAGGACAAGCTATGGCAGCTAAGAAAATCCTGTTTGCCACAGGACTAAAAGATCTTATGCCAAAGATTAGGGGCTTTGCAGACTGTTGGGGTATTTCAGTGATTCACTGCCCATACTGCCATGGTTATGAATACAGGAATGAACAAACAGGTATTTTTGTCAACGGAGATATGGCATTCGAATTTGCAAGGCTGATCAATAACTGGACAAAGAAACTAACCGTGTTTACCAATGGGGTGTCAGCTATTGATAAATCGCACCGGGAGCAATTAGTCCAGCTCAATATTGATGTCGTGGAGACTCCAATTCAGGAGGTCCGGCACACGAATGGTATACTTGATAAATTAATATTTGCTGATGGAAGCGGCACGAAGATCACGGCACTCTATGCAAAGCTTCCGTTTGAGCAGCACAGTGACATTCCCATAAATCTGGGTTGCCAGATGACGGATGCCGGACACATTCAAACGGATGATTTCCAAAAGACAAGCATTCCAGGGATATATGCAGCAGGAGACAATGCTAACATGTTTCGGACCCTTTCAATGACCGTAGCCGCGGGAACGAAAGCTGGTGCCATTATTAACCAGGAACTGATTGCAGAATCATAACACAATGGTTCTGAATGTCAGGTTTACCCTTGGTTTTGTAACCAGCTTTGTCGGCGGAAGACGGTGCAGCCAATGTGTTTGAGTCGTATCTTTCATAACCAGCAGGCTGCCATGTTCCAAAATAACAGAAACGATTTGTTTGTTTTGTTTATGCTTGAACGAAAACTTTCTTTCAGCGCCAAAGCTCATTGAGCCAATTGCACCATTCTTTTTCAGGTCTTTTTCTCCGTCGCTGTGCCAGGCCATTCCCTCCTCACCGCTATGGTATAAATTGAGCAGACATGAATTGTAGGTTTCGCCCGTTTTTTGTTCGGCGACTGCTTTTAGTTCCAGCAACGCTTTAGTCCATGGAAGGGCCAGTTTGGTAACATTGGAATAGGTATACTCAAATTCCATGTCGCCATACCAGGCCACTTTTCTTTTAGTGATGATGCGCTTGCCAAAAATAACGGCCTCATCATTTCTCCATTCAATATGATGAAATAAAGTATCATAATAATGGCTGGCCTGCTGACTTGAAAACAGCCTGCCATAGTAATTTACCTCGCCGTCATATGGCAACAAATTGATTTCACTGGCTCTTACTTTACTGAATAGGTCTATCATCGCAATCTGGCATAAAATTAACATTACAAAATAAACTAACTCAATGCATCATGAAAAATAATTCCAACAGTATAGCGTTCGCCATCCCGAACTTCGCTTACCCCATGTTTCATATTAGCCCGATAGTAACCCTTGCTGCCCTTTACCGGGCGAAAATTTGTAGTAAAGGCCAATAGATCTCCTTTCTTCGGGTTAAGCACAACGGCCTTTGACTGCGCGCGGGGGTGCTGCTGGATCAGTATAAATTCGCCTCCCTTAAAATCTTCACCAGGCTCATTTAGAAACAATACCAGTTGAATTGGGAAATAGAGATCACCATAAAGATCCTGATGAAGCGTATTGTATCCGCCCTTGCTATATTTCAAGATCAGAGGAGTTGGTTTTAGCTGACCATCGGCCCTGCAAAGCGCATGAAGTTCCCGGAGTGTGTTTGGAAAACGCGTATCAATCTTCAAAACACTCATCCATGAATTTGCTATCGGAACAAGTTTCGGGTAAATACTGTCCCGGATTTGCTGGATAAGCCCCGGTAAAGGATAATCGTAATACTTATATTCTCCAAGCCCAAAACGATACCGCTCCATGACAACAGTTTTCCTGAAAATGCCAGGGTCATTATATGTTGCTTTCAGTTCTTCACATTGGGCGGGGTTTAAAAAACGGGGAATGACCGCATAGCCATTTTCATGCATTGACCCTGTGATAATTCCCCAGTTTACGGTCTCAGTTTTTGATAAGTTATCTTGCATAACATTTGATTAAATGAACAGATCAAAGGTCTGCAATACCCTACAGGAATAAAATCCGAATCTTGCCTTTTTACCCGAACTGACCAACCTGATAAGATCCGGCAACTGTTCTGAAAGAAACATTGACGCGGTTGTAGCTGTTGATGGCGATAACTGCCAGCGTCAGCTCAATTAACTCTTCCTCAGAAAACTGGGCTTTCGCCTGATGGTAGACATCATCCGGTACGTCTGCCCCGCTGATTTTTGTTACCGCTTCTGCCCAGGCCAGTGCTGCGCGTTCGCGATCACTATAGAAAGGTGCCTCGCGCCACGTAGCTAAAACATAAAGACGTTGTTCAGTTTCTCCTGCTGCACGCATATCTTTTGCATGCATATCAAGGCAATAGGCACAGCCATTAATTTGGGATATCCTGAAGTAAATTAAATTCAGAAGTGGTTTTTCGATTTGAGACTTTGTTAGATAAGCATTTAAACCATGCAGCGCTTTTATCGCATCCTGGCCTTTTTCGAAAAAATTGATTCTCTGTTCCATTTTTTTTCTTTTTAACGATAATGAATATTTGAATTACACCTATATGTCGAATAAGATGCTGGAAATTGGACAGCGGATGGAAAATATTTTTGATATATTAGTTGGATAAAATCATGGAACGCTCCCGGAAATATCTCACTGCAATTTTGGCAATACTGCTTGCTTTTTCAGCATGTTCCGGGACAGAGGTTCAAATCCCCGTACCTGGTGAAAAATTGGAGGAAAAGGTAGAGGAGGCGCTGAAATACTGCAATGCAAACAAGCTGAATACTTCTTATTGTATCTTGGTCGATATGAGCATTCATTCCGGAAAGAACCGTTTATTTGTTTATGACTTTAAGAAAAAGAAGATCGTAATTAATGGATTGTGTGCACATGGAAATGGTGGTGGCAGTACAGCCTTTAAGCCTGTTTTTAGCAACAAAGTCAATAGCAATTGTACTTCACTTGGCAAGTACAAGCTGGGCATCAGGTCATACAGCAGATGGGGAATCAACGTACATTATAAAATGCATGGTCTGGATAGTGCCAACAGCAATGCCTACAAGAGGATAGTTGTGCTGCACTCTTACTCGCCGGTTCCCGAATATGAAATTTATCCTTACGGTCTTCACGGGGTAAGCCTGGGATGTCCGGTCATAGCCGATCTTACCATGATTGAAATTGATAACCTGATTAAAGGCGGACAAAAGAATATGCTGCTCTGGATTTACCAATAAACATTACAAAACTGTGTTCTAAGCTTGCGGCTAAAGATTTTTTGAAACGGTAAATTTGCCCATTCAAATTTAGCACTTATAGAAATTGAATACGGTAAGATACATAAAGACGCAAAACCAGGGAATTTCTACAATTTTGGCTTTTGCATTGATCCCCTTATCGGGTTTCGCAACAGACATTTATATTCCCTCTTTACCTACAATGGCGGCAACGATGCAGGTGAGCAGCCTGCAGGTGCAGCTTACCCTTAGCCTCTTTTTAATCAGCTATGGAGTCTCTCAGTTGTTCATTGGCAGTATACTGGACAGTTTTGGCAGATATAAACTGAGCCTGATCTGCCTGCTGGTCTTTGCCGCGTCCAGTATTGTGATTGCCAATACCCACAACATTTATGTCATTTATCTGATGCGGATCATTCATGGATTTACGGTCGGTACCGTGATCGTGGCCAAGCGTGCTTTTTTTGTTGATGTTTATGATGGAGACAAGTTAAAGCATTACCTGAGTCTCTTTTCGATAATCTGGTCTACCGGACCGATTGTCGCCCCTTTGTCGGAGGTTATTTGCAAACGGCGTTTGGATGGGAATCCAACTTTTACCTGCTTGCAGGTCTTGCAGTGATCATGGCCATTTTGGAGTATGTGTACAATGGAGAAACCCTGAAAAAGTTTTTCGTATTCTCGCTTAGAAAGATCATAAATGTGTACATAGAGATGATCAGGACCACCAGTTTTTCATTGGGTATTGTGATGCTGGGGCTGGCCTATAGCATGGTCATGATTTACAACATGACGGGCCCTTTTATCATAGAACATCACTTTGGGTTAACTCCTGTTATCGCAGGATATAGCTCACTGATTCTTGGATTTGCATGGATGGTGGGCGGTTTTATCGGCAAGGCTACTATTGATCGTCCATTTTTTAAAAAGATGGCAGCCAATCTGGTACTGCAAATGTTGTTTGTTGCGTTGATGATCATCAGCATCGGTTTCATTTCCAATCTTTATTCCCTGATTTTCTTTGCTTTTATTATTCACGTCACAGCTGGTTATATATTCAATAACTATTTTACCTTCTGTCTCAGTAAATTTCCTAAAAATGCCGGCATAGCCAGCGGACTTACCGGCGGAATTACCTATGTGGTGGTTTCCGGGCTCAGTTATACCATCATTTCATTTTTACCTGCAAAGGACGAAGTGAACTTGTCTGCCAGTTATCTGGTCCTGAGCATAGTATCAGCGATAATTATGTATACGATTTACAAGCTGTCAAGAAGAACTGAATCAGCATCAATTGGTTAGCCTACATCTGTTTGTAACAAAAGAGTGACGGTTATTGGTGTAAATATAACACTAAGCTTTTTCAGATAATTGCTAAGTTTACCGTTCAGCACACCAACTAACCAGATAACTATGCTTCAAGTCAAATACCCTAAAATATACACCGCTGTATTTTCTGCAATTTGCATTTCAACCATTCTTTACGCCTGTAGTTCTGTCAAGCCGAAAACGGAAAATGCCGCTGCGGTTGTCAATACAACGCCTCCAAAACCAGCGCGCATATTGGTTTTTTCCAAAACCAAAGGATTTTACCATTCCTCTATCCCTGTCGGGATCGCGGCCATCCAAAAATTGGGTAAGGAAAACAACTTTATAGTTGACACCACCAAGAATGCCGATTATTTTGTTGAAGATAGTTTAAAGCGCTACAGCGCAGTAGTGTTTTTGAGCACCACAATGAATGTCCTTAACGCTGACCAGCAAGTACAATTTGAAAGGTACATTGAAGCCGGAGGCGGCTATGCGGGCGTTCATGGTGCGACAGATACCGAATATGACTGGCCATGGTACAACAAACTTGTCGGGGCCTATTTCAAAAGCCACCCGGGCAATCCCAATGTCCGCAAAGCTACTGTTGATGTAATTGATGACACCCATTTATCCACCCAGGGCCTGCCTAAAAAATGGGAACGTACTGACGAGTGGTACAACTATAAAAGCATTCAGGGCGATCTCAAAGTACTCGCTAAACTTGACGAAAACAGTTACGAAGGCGGCGAGAACGGCAATAACCACCCTATCGCCTGGTACCATGATTTTGACGGAGGTCGCGCATTTTATACCGGAGGCGGTCATACCGATGAAAGCTTTACTGAGCCCTTATTTGTTAAACACCTGCTTGGTGGGATCAAATATGCGATCGGAACCAATGTAACTTTGGATTATTTCAAATCCTATGCGGTAAAAAAACCGGAAGACAACCGCTTCACAAAAACGGTATTGTCCAACGATCTTAACGAACCGATGGAGCTTTCGGTGGCACCTGATGGCAGGGTATTCTTTATAGAGCGCACCGGTAATTTCTTTGTATATAATCCAGCGGATGGCAAGACTACACTGGTTTATAAATTTCCGGTTAAGGCGGTTGATAAATACCTGAACGGTTTACTGGGAATAGGTATTGATCCTGATTTTGCCACCAATAATTATCTGTATTTTTTTAATACCGCAGAAGCTGCCGGTAAATACAAACAACACATTTCACGGATCCCGATCAGCAAAGACAATGTGCTTGACCTGAAGTCTGAAAAAGTGATCATCGAGATCCCTATTGACCTCGAAGTGAGCGCGCATACCGGCGGCTCTATAGCCTGGGACAAACAGAAAAACATGTACATTTCGACGGGAGACAATACCGTTCCCTTTGAATCAGACGGTTTTGCGCCGATAGACCGGATGGACAACAGGCTGGTATACAGCGCTGAACGTTCCGCCGGTAACACCAACGACCTTCGCGGAAAGATTTTGAGAATTCACCCTGAAGCAGATGGAAGTTATACCATTCCTGAGGGTAATCTATTCCCGAAAGGTACGCCGCTGACCCGGCCGGAGATCTATGTAATGGGTTGCCGCAACCCTTATCGTATGTCTGTAGATGCGGAAACAGGCATCGTATACTGGGGAGAAGTTGGTCCGGATTCCGGTCAGGACGGTGTACAGGGGCCTCGCGGATATGATGAATTTAACCAGGCAAAAAAAGCAGGCAATTACGGCTGGCCATATTTTGTGGGAGACAGCAAACCTTATAAGGAACTCGACTTTGCAACCAGGGGAAAAGGAGCAACCTTAAAGGCAGGTCCATATTTTGATTTGAACGGAGCAACCAACAATTCTCCTTACAATACAGGCATGAAAGTCCTGCCGCCACCAACAAAAGCCATGGTCTGGTATCCTTATGGCAGATCAACCGAGTTTCCTGCACTTGGCGAAGGCGGCCGCTGTGCCATGGGCGGCCCAGTGTTCCATTACAATCCAAGCCTTCAGTCCAAAACTCAGTTGCCTGCCTACTATGACAAGGCCCTGTTCATGTACGACTGGATGCGCAACTGGGTATTCGCAGTTCGTCTGGACGAAAACCAGAACTACAAGCGCCTTGAGCCGTTCATGGAAACCAATGGCGATTTCAGACGTCCGGTAGATATTGAAATTGGTCCGGATGGTGTAATGTACATGCTGGAGTACGGCTCTGTTTACGGAATTGACAATGTAGACGCCCGTTTGGTACGTATCGATTATAATGGAGGAAACCGTGCGCCGATTGCTAAAATTGAAACCAGAGATACAATAGGCCTGGCTCCGTATAAAGTTGCCCTCAGTTCAAAAAGCTTTGACAATGACGATGATGACCAGCTGTCGTACGAATGGCGTTTTGAAGGAAATGCTATAGATTCTAAACGGAAAGAGGTTTCTTATACCTTTCAGAAAAACGGCGTATACAACGCAACATTAACAGTAACCGATCAGGCCGGACTTAGCAGCATTGATACTGTGACGATCAAAGTAGGGAATACCCTGCCGCAAGTGGCGATCAATGCCAGCAGCAATACTTCTTTTTTCTTTACAAAGGCCAGTAAGTTCAGCTACAAAGTTGAAGTAAAAGACAATGAAGACAAAATGATCGACAAGAAAAAGATCAAGGTCGATTTGAACTTCATTGCCAAAGTCCAAAACAACCAATCTCTTGTTGGCCATCAGGAAATCACGCCAACTTACAACTATGGCAAATCCCTGATTGCGAGCAGTGATTGTAAAGCCTGTCACCAGGTCAATGCGCTTTCTGTTGGCCCATCATTTATGCGGGTTTCCAAACGTTATGCAACAGACAAAGCAGCGGTTGACAAGCTGGCCAATAAGATCATCAACGGAGGCGGCGGAGTTTGGGGCGAACACGCCATGAGCGCCCACCCGCAGATCTCCAAAGACGACGCATCAGAGATTGTTAAATACATCCTGTCCGTTGGTGTTAAAAAAGAGAATACCGCATTGCCTCCCCAGGGTACGGCCACACTCAATAAACACCTCACCGTAAAAGATCAGGGACGATATATTTTCTCGGCTTCTTATACCGATAACGGAGGCGCAATTACCCCGCTCACCAGGAAAGAAACGCTGATCCTGCGTCCCTCAAAAGTTCAGGCAGAAGATGCTGACGTACTTCGGAATGTAGATAAAAGTGATAAGTCAGTCGGCAGTATCCACAATGGATCCTACTTCGGGTTTAGAAACATTGACCTTAAAGACATTGGTAAACTCACATTCCTGTATTCTTCATTAAATAGAAATGGAAGTATTGAAGTGCACCTTGATTCACCAAAAGGTCCAATAGTGAGCAAAGCTGATTTTGCCGCCACAGGCAATTGGGAAAAATACCAGGAGTTGAGTGCCGCAGTCAGCACAACAGCCACAGGACGCCATGATCTCTACTTTGTCATTGTAAAAGACACCGCACCAAATCAACATCTGATCAGCATTGACTGGATCAATTTTTCCGCTCAATAATTACCAGCCAGTCGCTCCCTCTTCCCTCAGAAGGCGGAGCGATTGCTTTTGTGCCCGAATTGTCAAACTCACCCAATGCCAGTTTATGCCCGTCTCTTGGGTTAAACAAGGCTGCGGTTAATTTACTGCCCTTTAAATTTTTAGTATTAATTGTTGTCTTTCTTCCGTATGGCAGATAAGCCATCAGAAAATCCCCGTCCTGCGAAATGGAACCCATTTCATATTCAACTGTCTCCGGGTTATCCCTGGCAATCACCGTTTGGTCCGGTACCAGTCTTTGCCAGTTGTAAGTTTCAAATAACTTCTTCATCAGTCCTACCTGAAAAGCCCCCGGATGGCCAAGGGCAATCTTCCAGTTCGTCCTGGCCCAGGAAACAGGATTTTGGTCATTATAAAACTGCCAGATATTGTGGTCGCCGTAAGTATGTCCCATCGCCCCGGAAAGCATGCTCCAGTAAGCGGTCTGCCTTGCGTCAAAATCATCCATCCAGCCAAACTTGCCCGGATTAAACTGATTGGGATGGTCCTCGTACCGGGGTTCCCCGTCTACATGAGGACGAATGGGAGTCAAAACCCTGTTCTTCCGGTTGAAACTGTAGTTTTTAGATTCTTTGGAATGCCCTGTCTGCGACATGTGAAAATCCAGCCAGGCATCGTCTTTAAAGAATTCTGAAGAGCTTCGTGCCCCTGTAGGGTGAAAGGTCATCAGGTGTTTGCCGCCATCACCTTTTTTCAAGCCCCTGGCCATAGATACAATAATGTCGCGGTCTGTTTGATCTTCAATATTTCTGTCGCCTCCCAGTACCCAAACGATAGCATTATTCTTATATCGTTTTCCCACATATTCGCCAAACACTTCCGCATTCTGCGGTGTAAAGATCTCAGGGCCCACACCCCAGGCTTTATTCCATTTATCTCCCCAGGAAGGTAGCATAGCGATGATCAGGCCCAGTTTTTCTGCTTTTTTCACGATGTAATCCACATGTTTAAAATAAGCCTCATTAGGTTTTGCGGGATCGTTGCCGGTCAGCGGCTTATCGCCATAGGGGTTAGGTTTATTCAATCCATCAAGTTCAGCCAGGACAACCGCCTGGATCATGGTAAAACCCTTATCTGCCCTGTCTTTAAGGTAAAGGTCTGCTTCTTCCCTGTTAAGTTTATGGAACAACTCCCATGCGGTGTCGGCAAGCCAGAAAAAAGGTTTGCCATCTGCTGTTTGTAAAAAACGATGATCCGGGCTTACTTTTAATTGTGCAAAGACGGGCAATCGCATGAGGATAAAAGCAACAATAATCAGGTTTCTGTACTTCATAATGGTTTGAATATGTGGTTAATATCAAACTTAAATAAAATATCAGATATTTCCGGTCCGTTTTACCGGAATCGAAATAAAGACAGATTCGCTATATTGCATTATGAAACGCGGCCTTACCCTATTTTGGAAGCTTTATATGTTTTTCTTCGCAGTCCCGTTCCCTATGATCCTGTATTACAGCATCAATAGCGGACTTGGCACGATGGGAACTGAAGACAAAAATCCCTGGTTTGCTCTTGGCATTCTTGCGGCATCTGCCATAGCCTGGTTCATTCTCCTAATCGGTTATTTTCGCAGCTGGGTGCTGCTGATCTTTGTCACAAAAAGGAACATTGAGACAATAAAAGCTGAGGGGATCTGCAGGGAAGCCAAAATTCTGAGTGCTGTGAAAATTGTCAGTCCCGGACCAGGGTACGAAAGCTACGACCTCAGTTTATCATTTAAAAACTTAGCAGACACCGAGATCATACAGAAAACCAGCGTCAATGACAGTAAGCCGCATGAACGACGCTATGAGGTTGGTAAAAAAGTAGACCTGGTAATTGACAAAGAGCTGAAGCATATTCCCTATTTTATATTTGCAGGTGCCGAAGTTTCTATAAAAACAACGAGGCTTGCTTTTATCATTATAGGCTGGGTGTTACTTTTTGCCATCGTAGTGGCCTATTATATCTTTTCTTACCAATATGAAAGCCATGGCACTGGCTGGCGTTTTTTGAGTTTTGGCCATCCATTACTCATTTGCCCGGTAGTGCTGTTGTTTTACCGGTACATAGGCGGATTAATTTTTAACAGGATTGGAGGAACATCCCTGGGTGAAGCGATCTTAATTAAATTTAAAGGGGTAAAAACCACCGCAAAGATGATCAATGCGAACCAGACAGGTACCTACATCAATGAACAGCCAATGATCCGCTTTGAACTCGAATATACCGATAGTATGCAGCAGGTCCGCAGGGCCAGCTTAAAAAAGATCGTGAACCTGCTGGACCTTAGTATCACAAAACAGGAAACGGTTGATATTTTCTATCTGAAAGACCAACCTGAACGCATCGCTTTTGCCAGTGATTTAAATGAAATAAGTTGAGCAAAATGAAGAACCTAATTATTCTGACCCTCTGTGGCCTCTTGTTTTTTAGCTGCAGACAGGTTTCTAAAAGTATCGAGGAAACATTTAACCCTAAGCATTCACCGTCCCTTAAGGATACGATTGCTCAGGCGGCTAAAGCCGGCCAGGCCCAGCATGCAGCAGCTATGAAAACAGCTGATTCTGTACTTCAGACCGCCCTTCAAATCATGGACAAAACCACTTCCAATATCCATATAGAACGATACACCGGTACTAAAAAAGGCGATTTCCTGACCAATACCGCTGAACTTGCAAAGGCAGAAAAAGCACTGAGACAACTGCCGCAATATGCAGACAAGGAGATCTTTATATAT
>NZ_DATHGC010000389.1:0-37754 GCF_035317785.1 Pedobacter sp.
CAATAATGGATTCTATTTTACCGTTATCTGAACTCAGAACGCCTACCCTGGCCACTATCGGGACTTCATCTCCGTTTTTATGAATCTTTTTCAGCTCAATGGTAAAACTGTAAGCCTCAAGATCCTCGGATTTGCCATGAATGAACCGCAGGGCCTTGTCATTGAGGTCATGGGAAAACGGCGCAAATTCGGCTGCGGACATATTGACTATGGCCAGCATATTGATCTCATCATCTCTATAACCGACCACTTCTTCCCAGCCGCTTGCAAAGATCATCCGGTTCTCCCTGAAGGAGTAAATATAGATGGCTTCTTCAGGAAATTTTGGTATGGTCTTCTTGAAAAACTGTGCCTGCTCGCTTTCAAGATCTGCAGGAACGTCCGTTATGAACGTCCTGGAGTAGTCCCCAAAATTCTTTTTCATTGTCATTGTCCCATTAGAAAAATCAAAAATAGCATAAACTGCGTATTTTCACAGTTGATTCCGTTTAAAATCTCCTTTAATTTTGTAATTAGTTAAAAATATTTCGGATGTCACCGGATTTATCTTAAAAAATATTGCGGCAAAGCCAATTTAAAAATATAGAAAAAAGTAAAAAGCATCATGCAGAGCAACACAATGAACAAGTTATTTTCACGCAGTTTTTCAATATTTGTTTTGAAACTGATTGCCCTGGCTTTATTAGCATTGAGCTTCTATCAGGCTGGCATTCTGGGTTAATCCGAAACAGTTCTTTGATCTGGAGCGACAGCAAACTGCGTAAACTAGTAAGCCGCCAGGGAAAATATATTTCCTGAATAGGACTTAAGCCTGTCCTGTCCCCCCAGAAAATCCAGGGCTATGATAAAAGAATAGCCGGCAATGTCTGCACCTAGCTGCATGAGCAGTTCTGAAGCAGCAACTACAGTCCCTCCGGTGGCCAGAAGATCATCGTGTATCAGAACCTTTTGTCCCCGCAGCACTGCATCCTCATGGCATTCTATAGCGGCACTGCCATATTCGAGGTCATAAGATTGCCGGATGGTCTTGTAAGGCAGTTTTCCCGCTTTCCTGACCGGCACAAATGGCACATTTAAGAGCTGGGCCAGTGAGGGTCCGAAAAGAAAACCCCTGCTTTCTATACCTGCTACCACGTCGATCTCCAAACCTTTCAGCTGCGCAGCAAGCGCGGTGTTGATTGCTCTGCAGAGGGCGGGGTCTTTTAATAGGGGGGTGATGTCTTTAAAAATAATCCCCGGTTTAGGGAAATCCTTTACATCACGTACGGCTTGCTTGATTTTTGATTCCATGTCTGTCATTGAAAAACTAAATAAGGCGCCATCCTTGCTATGGTTTCAGGATTGAGGAGGAGCACCTTGGTTAAGTCTGCAATATTACTATAATTCCCGTGTTGTTTTCTATACTGGATCAAGGCATTTATTTGTTTGTACCTGAGGTAGGGATGGTTTTTCAGATCTTCAAACGCTGCCGTATTGATGCTGATCTTTTTGATCAGTTCCTGGTCTGTGCTGACCTGACCGCTTATTTCCCGGTATTTCAGGGAATCAAGGCCAAAGACCTCCATCAGCTGGGTCTTGTGGTAAAACCCACCGATGCGTGTTCTGTATTTGATGATCCTTGAGGCAAACGCCGGCCCTATGCCCCTTATTTCACACAGCGAAGTGCTGTCAGCACTATTGATCTCCACGATCTTTAAAGCAGTCTTTTCATAGTCAGGCCAGGTGCCGCCGGTCCTTTTAGAAGGGTCTTCGGGAACTGTCGCCGGAGGTATGTTTACGTAAGGCGCCAGGGCCTTATATAGTTTCGGGCTGATGGTGTACATTTTCTGCAGGTCCTCTTTCTTCCTGAACCTTCCCCCTTTGGCGACATATTTTAAAATTGCAGCGGATTGCTTTGCTGATAAACCCAGTCGCTGCCAGCCGTCCATACCAATAGCATTGGGGTCGAACGGGAACAGCAAAGTGCTGTATTTTTTGCCTTGCCCATGCCGGTCTCCTCCCTTTACATGCACTTGCTTATTGCCCGGATATTTGTGTTCGGACTGTAACTGCGCAATCAATGCCTGCACAATCAGCCGGTCGGTCATTTCCGTATGGTTTTCATTCCAGGCTGCTTCATACAGGTAAGGTGCAGCTGTGAGCATTGCAATTAATCCGGCAAGGACCAGCAAACCGTTAAATTCTCTTTTGTTCAGGTCAAAATATAAGTTCAGCCATTTTCTCATGTCAGGCTAAATTAGTGCAGCGCGGCAAGCAAACGGTAATGCCGCTGATCTTATTATTCGTATACTGTGAAGAACCCGCAAATGATTATTGAAATATTAATGTTATTTTTGGGGTTGGATTGTAAATCATTAAACCAAATTTAAATGAAGATCATAACCACCCAAGAGTTTGCAAAGGCCACAAAAATAGATAAACTGGGTGTGCCGGGTCTTGCAGCTTTACTCATGGAGATCATGAAGCTGAATGATATCAATAAGGTTTTTTCGAAGAATGAGCATTTCAGCGGACTTGAATTTGTGGATAAAATTCTGGAGACCATTGGTGTAAGCATAGATTTTGACGAAGATGACCTTAAAAATATCCCGAAGACGGGTGGTTTTATCGCAATCGCAAACCATCCTTATGGTGGTGTGGAAGGACTGGCACTGGTAAAACTGCTCTGCACGGTAAGACCTGAAGCCAAGGTGATGGTCAATTTTATTTTAAAGAAGATCCCGAACCTGAGTGAGTTTTTTGTAGCGGTAAACCCCTTTGAAAATGTGCAGCATTCTTCAAGCATCAGCGGGCTCAAGGCAACTTTTGATCTGCTGCAGAGCGGCACGCCTATAGGAATATTTCCTGCCGGTGAGGTTTCTACCTTCAGCCTCGACAAACAGGAGATCACCGACAGGTTGTGGCATCCGGTAGTCGGAAAATTGATTGCCAGGTCTAAAGTACCGGTAATCCCTATATATTTCCATGGCAATAATGGGGTGCTGTTCAACATCCTGAGCTTCATCCACCCTACTTTGAGAACAGCAAAGCTCCCATCAGAGTTTCTCAATAAACAGGGTTTAAAGATCAAAGTGAGAATAGGGAAACCGATCAACATCGAAGACATTTCCTACAGGAACAACACCAATAAACTGCTTGATTTTTTAAGGGCACGCACCTATGCGCTGGGTACAGGTCTGGATGAAGAAAAGAAACTCTTCAATCCGATCAATCTTTTTAAGATCAAGAAAAAACCCGAACCCGTTATTGAAGAAACAGACCGCAGCTTAATCGTTGAAGAAATTGAACAGCTGGAAAGTTTCAGGGTATGGCAGGAAAAAAACTATGAGGTCTATATCACGCCAACAGTAGCCATCCCGAATGTTTTACGGGAAATTGGCCGTTTAAGGGAAATCACTTTCAGGGAAGTCGGCGAAGGTACCAATAAGAAGATCGACCTGGACAATTACGATATTTATTATAACCATTTATTTATATGGGATAAAGAGCTCCAGAATATTGTCGGGGCCTACCGCATTGGCAAAGGCGATGAGATCCTCAATACCCTGGGCCGCCGGGGCTTTTATTTATCAGAGCTCTTCAAGATCAAGGAACCTTTTTACCCCTTATTGCGAAAGGGAATAGAACTGGGCAGGTCATGGATCCGCAAGGAGTACCAGCAGAAGCCGCTTCCATTGTTCCTGCTCTGGAAAGGCATTTTAAAATACCTGCTGGACAATCCCAAATACCGTTATATGTTTGGCCCGGTGAGCATCAGTAATAATTTTTCAAAGTTCTCAAAATCCCTGATCGTCAATTACATTACCAAGAATCACTTTGACTATGAACTGGCACACTATGTAAAGCCAAAGAATAAATTTAAAGCCGACCTCTCTGCGATAGACAAAGACCTGCTCATTGAAAGCAGCGAATCCCTGAAAGACCTGGACAGTCTGATCTCTGATATTGAGAATTCACACATTAAGATCCCGGTCTTGCTGAGGCAATACATGAACCTTAATGCAAAGATCATTTGCTTTAACATAGATCCAAAATTTTCAGATTGCCTGGATGGCTTTCTGGTGGTGGACATGCAAAATATCCCACCCGAAATGCTGGAGAAAATAGGCAAGAACTTTTAGCTTGCCGGGAGGGGTATTGTCATTGCCCGGCGGGCGCCCAGACAGAAACTGAACCGGCATATACTTTAAACTCGCCCCAGCCGTCTTCGTTTATGATGACCTGCTCATCTATTTTACCGAGGTGATCTGTAAATACGATGCCTGCGAATGATTTTCCCATCTCCATGGCTTTGGTCGTTCCAAGTCCGTTGGACATGAGCACCGCGCAGCCGGATCCGGGATGCGCTTCATCACCCTGCCGAGTCCAGCCAATGCATTGCGGATCGTCGAAATAATCAACCTGAACCCCGTACGCATGATGTTTTCTAAGGAACAGCAAGGCTTCCAGTTCCCTCATTTTCTCCATGGTAACCCGCTGGGTTTGCCCCTCTTTATCACTGTCCTCATAAGAGGAACCGTACAGATCAGTATAAAAAACGCATGGATATCCGCCCGCCCTTAACAGGATCAGTGCATAAGCCAGCGGTCTGAACCAAGGCTCAACAGTCTGTTCGAGCGATTGCAGGGGCTGCGTATCGTGGTTTTCTACCAGGGTCACCGCCAGCTCAGGTCTGGCCTGTACCAGGGTGTCATCAAAAATGGTACGCAGGTCATAATCCTTTCCCTCAATTGAAGCCCTGTGCAAATTGGCCTGCAGGGGTGCATCAAAGAGCGACATTCTTTCTTGTGTGGCCTCAATATATTTGAGCATAGCGCCCAGGTTTCCGGGCGCCCAGTATTCGCCTACGGTATAAAACTCGCTGCTGAATTCTGCACGCATATCATCCAGCCATTCATTGAAAAACCCCGGATCCATGTGTTTGATGGCGTCCAGTCGGAAACCATCAAAGCCTGCGGTTTCATAAAACCATTTTCCCCAGCGTTTTAGTTCTTCACGCACCTGCGGATTGCGAAAATCTATATCGGACAACATCAGATAGTCGTAATTGCCCAGTTCGTCCGACATTACCTCCTGCCAGTCTTCGCCGTATTCGTTCTGTATCTTATAAATCGCGGTTTCCTGTTTACGTGCGTCATAATCTACCCCTGCAAAGCAGTTATGGTCCCAGATAAAATCAGAATATTTACCCGCCCTGGCCGGAAAAGTAAATTTGGTAAAGGCTTCTATTTGATAGGGCTCACTGATGAACTCTGTTCGGTTTTCCGGGTTCACTTTCCGGACGGTGATCTCTTCTCTCTCTTCTGCACCGCCCATGTGGTTGAGCACAATATCTGCGTATATTTTTAATCCTGCCTGCTTCCCTGTCTGCACCGCATCTATATATTCCTGTTTGGTGCCGTATTTTGTGCGCACACCACCCCTCTGATCAAACTCTCCCAGGTCGTAAAGATCATAAGAATCGTACCCGCTGGCCTGTTCCCCGCCCATTCCTTTGTGCGCAGGCGGGAGCCATACGGTATCTATCCCGATGTCCTTTAGCCGCCGGGCTTCGGATGCGAAAAACCTCCAAAGACTTCCATCTGCCGGATAGTACCATTCAAAAAATTGCAACATGGTAAGGTTTTCCATGGACTGTTTGGATAAAAGTATTTGAGGGGATAAAATTGCAAAAAATTGTTCATCAAGTTCGGAAATAAAACCAGAAACCTGTTGTTAACACATGGCGTAATTGTTAACATAATGATAATATTAAATTATCTTTAAATTAACGTAATATTGCCTGTGATCCTATAAGATTAACAAAGAATGCGCAGAGTATTCCGAATAACGAACAAAAACTAACATCAAAAAACATATCAAAAAACAATAAATGAAATCATCATGATCTTTCAAACCCACAACGAATGAATAAGATCATGATAGCTTCGTTTCCAAAACAAAATATTAAATAAATGAAAAAAGAGGCATCAAAATCTGCAAAAAAAGCTAAAAAAGCAGTCCGCAAGGACCTATTTGACAAGTTTTCTATAGAAATAAAAGAAATTATAGAAAAAAGCGGTTATGAAGTAAAGAAAGCATCAAAAGAAATAAAAAAAGTAGCCAATCATCTTGCAAAAAAACTTTCACAGAAACCAGTAACAGGTAAAGCAGGCAAACCAGAAGCTCCTGCCGCCAAAGCTCCTGTAAAAGCCGCAGCGATTGCAAAAACTGTTCCGGCAAAGGAAAAAGTAAAACCGGAGCCTGTAGCAGAAGAAAAATAAAATAAAAAGCCCGCGATATTAATCACGGGCTTTTCTGTGTTATTATTTAAACAGCGGATTTATTCTAAAGTATTTCCCTCCTTCAAAACGTACCACATAATCGGATTTGAAGTGTGTACTTTTTTGATAGTAATCTGTAGTGATGATCTGAGCACCTGATTTACATGCAGCTTCAAAATAAGAAAGGTCATTGTTTCTTGCCTGCCGGGTATCAGAATCTGCCCTGGTACGAACAATATATCCTTTTTTTACCAATTGCAGAATCTCAGTATCTTTGGAGTTGTTCCTGATCATCATCGCCGCCTCAGGGTTTCCAGGATCTGCGTTGGCAAATAATACACGCCCTTTTAGTGAAGGATGTCCTTTTACATATCTGGCTCTCTTTTCTCCCTGTGCATCAAAGATAAAAAGGAATTTACCCTTTGCTGATTTAAGCAGCGGCCAGTTTCCATGCAGTACCGCATCTTCAAGTGTAAGGTATTTTCCGCGCACCTGATCCGGAGTGATCAGATGACCTGTGCCAAGATTGTCAGCTATAGTGCGGTCCAGTTCATCAAAAGTGCTTTCCGTGAACTTCTCGGGCTGTGTGAAGCCTGCTCTTTTGACCGAGTCGTCCTTTGCTTCAAGCGTGATAAATACAGGGGTATGATCAGGGTGGGCTTCAGACCATTTCCGAAGCTGTTGCAGGGCACCTTTAAAAGTAAGCGCATGGCTGCGAAAATCAAGATCCGGCACATGCAGAATCTTGAAACCAGGTTCATCCATTTCATGGTCTGCATCATATGGCTGTTGATTTTTTGCCCACTCCAAACCTTTAGGATGACTGTATTTACCTCCTTTGGCATCCGCATAAACATCGATCTCCAGGTTCCGCAAGCCCAGGCTCAGCTGTGCTCCAAAGCCGATGTGACCGTAATCCAGTTTACTTGCCGATACAGAATCCATTTGCTGAAATGCTTTAAACAAAACAGGATCTATGGCCTGCTTATAACTATTGTGCGAACCGACAACCTGAATCTTATTTATAGGCAGGTCATTTTCGTCGTTTCTTAGGAAAAAAGATCCGATAAACACCAACGGGATGCAAAGAATGGCTTTCATATGTATTAATTTAATTGGTATATCCCGGGTTTTGCCTGAGGTTGGTATTTAATTTTAACTCATTTGCCGGAATTGGATAAATCCTTCTGGTAATGTCTTTATTCATAGTTAGCACATCGTTTGGCAGGGGATATTCTATTTCAAATTTACCGAAACGGATCAGGTCGTTCCTTCTCCATCCTTCCCAGCTAAATTCTCTTGCCCGTTCATCCAGCAGGCTTTCCAGTGTAACATTTGCAGCCGTTTCAGCCCCCGCCCTTGCCCTGATCTTGTTCAATAACAAAATAGGCGTCTGCAGTTCTCCGTTTACAGTCGTTGCCGCAGCACCGCGCAATATCGCTTCCGCTTTCATAAGCATTACATCTGCCAAACGCAAAAAAGGCATGTCATTGCTGTTCAATCGGGTAGTTTGTACTGCATTCACATCAGGCCAGTATTTTACCGAACGTACCCCTTTTGCCTGATCTGCCACGGTATTGCCTAAGTCCATTGGTTTACCTGGTTTAAGGATCAGCTCTTTGGTTATCTCTATCTGAGTATTAGTTCCAGCTATCAAAACTGGTTTGCTCAAATCGGGTTTCCTGTTGGCATCCGGAGCATACTGCTTTCCTACCAGCCAATAGGTGGTCCTGACATCATTTACAATATTGAATCTTGCATAATATTCAGGGGTTGTGCTCATGGCAATACTAAAGCCTACGTTAATCCCATAAGCAGGTGCAAGTGCCGGATAAAACCCAAACCTGGTGATCTGGTTGCCCGGGATCTGCTGGTCATAAGGAACAGCAAAAATGGTTTCATTGATTTGGGGTCCGTTATTTACGTCAAAAATATCTGAATACTTAGCATCAAGCGTGTAATTATTATTTTTCAAAATGCTGTCTGCCATTGCTACGGCTTCAGCATACTTTGGCCTGCCGGTATATACTTCCGAATTGAGGTACATCTTTTCAAGCAAAGCAAAGGCCATAGCCTTTGTTGGTTTTCCATATATCGCTGTTTTGTTGTTATTGTCTTTTTGCGGCAGCTTAGGCAACACACCCAGCAGTTCTTTTTCAATAAATTCAAAGACTTTATCCCTGGTTTGATTGCCTGGCAAATTTGCCACCGGAAAGGCATCAATAAGCGGCACATTACCATACAGATCCATCATGAAAAAATAATACAAGGCACGCATAGCCCTTACCTCTGCCAGGCTAACTGCTTTGCTTTCTTCAGAAACAGCGGATTCGCTGGTCAGGTTGATCAAACGGTTACAATTGTTGATCCCCCCAAAGCCCCATTGCCAGATGTCCCTTACATTAGGGTGATCGAATGTCCAGGTATGGTAGTGCAATTGTCTGTACTGACCCCCGTCGTCAAAGTTTCCATCCCTGGCCGGGATAATTGCAGCATCAGTGGACAGTTCCTGCATTCTCCAGTATGGCACGCCATATTGTGAGGAAAGATTGGAATACATCGTGCCATAAAGCGCAGCATAATCTGATGGAGTAAGGGGGAAATTTTCTTTTACATATTGCGACTCCACATCAACATCCAGCTTTGTACAGGATTGCGTAAGCAGAAGCAGCATCAATACAGGGAGTAATAAAATTATCTTTTTCATTTCTGTAGTTGTTAAAATTAAAATGATGCGTTTATACCAAAACTAATGGTGCGTGTTTTAGGATAGAAATTGTTGTTGTCAATGCCCGGTGTCAATCCTCCAATGTTGATCTCAGGATCAATACCTGTATATTTTGTGATCACAAATAAGTTGCTTGCCGTCAGATACAGGCGTATTGCTTTGATTGACTGTGTTTTCGGCCTGATGCTATAACCTAATGTAGCATTATCCAAACGAAGGTATGAGCCACTTTCCAAAAACCGGTCAGATATGAGGTAACCATTTACATCATTAAATGATTCTCCAAGAGTGAATTTTGGAATGTTCTGTACCTTGGCATCTGAAGGATTGTTCAATGAAGCTTTTGTAGCATTCATTATTTTATTGCCAAGAACACCGCGCACCAGGAAGTTAAGGTCCCAGTTTTTATAATTAAATGTATTGTTCCAGCCATAAATAAGCTTTGGCTGTGCATTACCTGCAATTTTCTGATCTGTAGTTAAAGGCTGGGTAGCAATAACCTCTCCATTTGCATTGTAATACGTACTCACACCCGCGGCGTTTTTACCAGCATAATTCCAAAGGTTAAAAGTTCCCAACGGTTGTCCGGGCATCACTACCTGGCTGGAAAGAAACGACTGGCCTTTACCACCTAACTGTGCCGTTGGGATAGAAGCAATCTTATAGAAATCATCAGACAAGGTTTCTACTACGTTTTTATTGTGTGCAATGTTGGGTGATGTTCTCCAGCTGAAGTCTTCTGTTTTAATAACCAGTGCATTTAAAGACAGTTCTATTCCGGTATTTTTTATCTTGCCCACATTTGCAGGAATGGTAGGCAGGAAAAACTGGGTAGTTGATACCTCATATCGTTCATAGATCAGGTCAGAGGTTTTTTTAATATAATAATCAACGGAACCTGTGATCCTGTCCTTGAATAAACCAAAATCCAAACCAATATTGGTTGTGGCAGTGCTTTCCCATTTCAAATCCGGATTTTCATTTCTAACCGGGCCAATTGCGTTGCTGATTATTCCATTGTTTAGAAATTTGTTGCTGCCGGAAAGCGTACCGTAGATCAGCAAAGCAGAGAAGGCATTAAACCCAAAACTGTTTCCGGAAACTCCATAACCGGCCCTCAATTTAAGATCACTCACAACAGGTACTTCCTGCATAAAATCCTCATTGATGATCCTCCAGCCAGCAGATACTGCTGGAAAATAACCCCATCTGCTGTTTCTTCCAAACGCCGATGATCCATCTTTTCTCAATGAAGCCTGAAACAGGTATTTTTCATCGAAATTATACTGTGCCCTTCCATAAAAAGAGATCAGGCGAAGCGTAGATATGGCAATATCGTCAAATGGAAGCTGCGATAACGCCGTTGGATTAGAAAGAAAAAGGTTATTGTAACCCAATTCATCATTCGAGAAGTTCTGTGTGGTTATTCCAAAGCCGTCATTTGAACGGTCTTCCTGCCAGGAATATCCAGCCAGCAATTTCATACTGTGCATCCCAAATGTTCTGTCATAATTAAAATAACCCTCCAGAACTTCATTTTTATTTAAAACGGTATTTTTTCTTGCCTGGCCATTTACTCCTCTGGCTAAACCAGACTGGCTGTTTAAATAAGCACTCAATACGTTTTGATCCCTTTGGGCAGAAACGCTGGCAGTGAACTTCAATCCGTTAAGAATATCCACTGAGGCCAATCCGTTGATCAGCGTCTTGTTATTCAAATTGTCTATGGCATTATTGTCCACTATAGAAAGTGGATTACGCGTTCCGCTTCCGATCCGGGTATAATTCTCCTTGTAAGTACCATCGGTGTTAAACGGGCTTACTGTTGGGAGGTAGAAAAGCATATTAGACAGCGCTTGCTGCTGATAGATATCCGAACTACTGGAATTGCTATTGGTGATCGTAAAATTCAGTTTTAGCCTGTCGCTGAAAAACTTTTGGTTAATATAACCTCTAACTACTGTTCTTTTTAATGAAGTGTTTTTTAAGATGCCTTCGTTGGTGAGATAATTCACACTTGCTCCGTAGTCTGCACTTTGACCAGAGCCACCGTATGATAAATTGTGGTTTTGAGAATAACCTTTTCTTTCCAGCATTTGCTGCCAGTTCGTATCCGATCCATCGTCATCTGCCGGATTCAATATCTGTTTATTGTCAGCAAGATATTGACGAAGTTCAGGTGCACTCAGCATTTCATATTTTTTAGAAACCTCTTCTACAGCGGCATAACCACTATAAGAGAGTCTCGACTGCCCGTTTTTAGATTTCTTTGTCGTCACCATAATCACCCCATTAGCTGCTCTTGATCCATAAATTGCTGTGGAGGAGGCATCTTTAAGGATGTCGATATTCTCAATGTCTGAGGGAGCGAGCAGGTCTATGGATGCGCCAGGCACTCCATCAATCACATAAAAAGGCTCTTGTGCTGCTCCTTCACGCAAAGTAGAGGGTCCTCTAAGAATTGTAGACGGTTTTGCATTTGGATCACCGCTTTTTGTCACATTAAGGCCGGCAACTTTACCCTGCAGCAATTGAGCTGGTGAAACCAGTACTCCCTGGTTAAATTCTTCTGCCTTTACAGACGTTACGGAACCTGTCAGGTCTTTTTTGTTCGAAGTACCGTAACCGATCACCACTACATCCTTAAGGGATTTGCTATCGGTAACAAGCGTTACATTGATTATTAATTTTGAACCAATGGTCATCTCCTGCGGTACCATTCCAAGCATAGTAAATGTTAGCACATCCTCATTACTGTTTACTCTAATGCTGTAATTGCCATTTTCGCTCGTGGAGGCTCCGTTGTTCGTGCCTTTTACCTTTACAGTAACACCAGGAAGCGGTGCATTGGCTTCGTCGGTCACACGTCCGGTGATGGTCTTGCCAGGCTGCTGGGCGAATACCGCTAATGACAGCACCATAAGCATCGTTGAAAACAAGGTCTTCAATGACAAATGATCGGGGAAGCGATAATTTAGAATGTAAGTTTTTCTCATAAAACGGGATTATTAGTTAATTGATTAGATTGCTGGTTTATTAAGCATTATCAGTAGAAACCGCACAAAGATGCCCTTCTGTTATGAGCACTACAAAGCACTCAGATTATTAAATTGTTAAATCAAAATCTGTTAAATTAAATTGTCGTTGCGGATCTCTGTAGCTGTGCGCTTTTTTAAAGGGCTACAGTAACAGGCAAATACTTCGCGATCAAGTCTTCATAATAAGGTTTCAGTTCACTTACGACCGGTGGTTTCGGGCTCTTGGAATACAGGTCATAAGGATTAAACTTGTCCACCCATTTGAACATTTCCTGATCATGTGCATTTAATATGTGATCATAAGCGTGTTCGCGGTGCTGCGAATAGAAAGAATGGTAGCGGATCATATACAAAGCCGGTTCAGGCAGGTAATCTTTGGTCAGGTGGTACAGGTATTCGTCATGCCCCCAGGACATGTGGATGTTGTCGAGTCCGCACTGGTGGGTGTATACACCGTATTTTGTATTGTAGCGTTCGTCTTTGCTGTCGGGATTGTCGGCGAAAAATTCAGGAAAAACGATCTTATCTGAGAATTTACATCCAACAGGAAATGAATCCCCGACCACGTTCCACTGCGGTTCACCAAACAGGCACAATACTTTACCCAGGTCATGAATAAAGCCGGTCAGCACGAACCAGTCCGGGTGACCATCGGCACGTATGGCTTCTGCCGTCTGCAATAAATGCTGCAGCTGGTCCAGTGAAATATCAGGATCGGAATCATCGATCAGGGTATTCAGGTATTCCATAGCCTGCCACCAGGGCATCTCTTTTTTGTCAAATTTCAGGAAGTTCTCTTTTTTTGCCAGTACATTGCCATAGGTCTGGTATTTGTGGTTCAAGCGGTAAAACTCCCTTACTGAGTCGATCTCCGGGCTGTCGTAATTTCTGAACTCCTCTTTGGCCTTTGCCGGAACACCCGGCTCAGGATATCTTTTTAACACATCGTCTTCCCATGCCTCCAGACCCGACAGCGGGTTTTTCTCCTCATTTTGTTGCGCTTTCATAACTTTGTATTTTATCGTTAACAATTATTCATTTAATTTTACCAGAACACTGTATACAGGGCCGTCAGTATACCCATAATCAGGATAGAACCTATAGCAAAGCTGGTACTGATCTTAAACATTGAAGTGTCCACTTCAATTGCATTTTCGGCCGCAGCTTTCTGCGGCCTGCTCAAACTGATCACAATCATCAGGATCACAATGACTACAAAATCAATAGCCATTCTGTCGAGGAAAGGATAATCCGGGAAAGCACCGTTTGTCCACACCGGCAGAAACTTTAACACCGTTGAAAGAGGAATGGTGATCAGCGCTCCGGTCATAGCTGCAGCAGTTGTCGTGCGTTTCCAGTAAAAACCCAGCAAGAATATGGCCAGTACTCCCGGTGAGATAAAACCTACATATTCCTGGATAAACTGGTAAG
Source organism: Pedobacter sp. (assembly GCF_035317785.1). Classification (GTDB taxonomy): domain Bacteria; phylum Bacteroidota; class Bacteroidia; order Sphingobacteriales; family Sphingobacteriaceae; genus Pedobacter. Next base: position 13,461 of record NZ_DATHGC010000389.1, read on the forward strand.
CCTGGTCAAGGGACCTTAAAGACGGTGTCACGACTGCTGCAATTGTCATCGAAACCACAACTGCCCAGCGGCCAACATTGACCATCTTCTTATCAGAGGCTGTTTTGTTGAAGTATTTTTTATAAATATCAAGCGAGAAAATTGTAGATATGCTGTTTGCCTTACCGGCTAATGAAGCTACAATAGCGGCAGTAAGGGCAGCAAAGGCAATTCCCTTTAAGCCCGCCGGTAATAAATTCATTAAGGTTGGATAAGCATGATCTGGCTTCAGTACCCCCGCATCTGACATTTCTGCCACAAATAAACCTTTATTGTGAAGCACATACATCACAATTCCGGGAAGAACGGCGATTACCGGTACCAGTAATTTTAAAAATGCGGCGAATAGAATACCCTTGCGTGCTGTATTCAAATCGGCACCCAATGCACGCTGAACAATGTACTGGTTGCAGCCCCAGTAGGCCAGGTTGTTGATCAGCATACCACCAATCAATACAGATAAGCCCGGCAGTTCTTTATAGTACTTGTGTGAAGGTTCAAATATCATGTGAAAATGGCCGGGCGCTTCTTTTCTCAAGACCGAAAGGCCTTTAAAAATGTCCCCGCCAAATCCATATTCACTGGAAAGTAAAGAAAGGGCAAGATAAGTGGTAATCAGACCGCCAATGATCAGGACCAGTACCTGGATCACATCGGTATAGCCAATCACTTTCATTCCGCCCAGCGTGACCACCATTGAAAAGATGCTGAGTCCCACGATGCACCATTCGAAGCTGATGGGTGATATGGAGGAGATGGCCAGAGCTCCCAGGTAGATGATAGAAGTGAGGTTCACAAAGACATACACCAGCAACCAGAATACGGCCATAATGGTGCTTACTTTGTCATTGTACCGCTTTGATAAAAATTGCGGCATGGTGAAGATCTTGTTCTTCAGGTATACCGGGATGATAAAAATGGCCACAATGATCAATGTTGCTGCTGCCATCCATTCGTAAGTAGCAATAGCGAGCCCCAGTGCAAAACCGGAGCCCGACATCCCGATGAAATGCTCTGCGGAAATATTTGAAGCAATCAGTGATGCCCCGATAGCCCACCAGGTCAGCGAACCTTCTGCCAGGAAAAAATCCTTTGCACTACTGGATGTCGTTTTTTTCTTATGATAGATGTAGTAGCCATAACCGGCTATCGCAATAAAATAAATAAAGAAAACTACATAATCGGCAATGGCTAGATGATTCATATTTGGTTGGCGCTAAATCAGTTTTCCTCACATAAAATGAGTTAAATTAATTATCTTACATTTGGTTAAAAGCAAAACCTTAGGGAGGTCTCAATATCAAATCTGAATATAAAAATATTAATTCTGAGTTTAGCAGGGTATTTTATTTACGAATACGTTTAAGTGGAATGTTTCTGATATTGCTGACCACTCTCAAAATTCAACTATAATGAAGGGCAACGTTACTGTAAAAACTTTAGCTAAGGAATTAAATATATCTATTGCGACTGTTTCCAAAGCGCTCAATGATAGTTACGAGATCAGTATAGATACCAAGCAAAAAGTATGGGACCTTGCCAAAAAACTGAAATATGAGCGCAATCCTGCCGCCAGCAATCTGCGCAGCCATAAAACAAAAACCATCGCAGTCATCATTCCCGAAATCGCAAACAATTTCTTTTCGCTCGCCATCAATGGCATAGAAGAAATAGCCCGTAAGCGGGATTACCATGTGCTGATCTATCAGACACACGAGAACAGCGAAACTGAGATTGCCTTTACCGACAGCCTTCTGAGCGGACGTGTCGACGGCATATTGATCTCCGTTTCGAGCAGCACTGAAAATTATGAGCATTTCAAGGAACTGGTCAAAAAAATCCCTGTTGTTTTCTTTGACCGCACCATTGAGGACATTGATGCCGTAAAGATCACTACCGACGATTATGAAAGCTCCTATAATGCCGCTTGCCACCTGATCGAGAATGGCTGTAAAAATATAGCCTACCTCTACGCACTGAACAATTTGAGCACAGGACAGAAGCGATTGTCAGGATATCAGGATGCCTTAAGAGACCATAACCTGCCTGCAAATCCTGACCTGATCATCAGTTATGATAAGGATGCAGAAAAGAATTATGATAATATAAAGCAGCTGATTGTCTCGCAAAAACCTGACGGTATTATTTCTTCAATAGAAGAATTCGCACTCCCCTGCTATTACGTATGCAGGGATCTGGGTTTAAATATTCCCGATGACCTGAAGATCATCAGCTTTTCTAATCTGAGTACCGCTCCGCTGCTTAGCCCTTCTTTAAGCACCATCACGCAGCCAGCTTTTGAAATCGGAAAAGAAGCCGCCGGGTTTTTATTCAAGATCCTGGATAAGAAGCCTTTTGACCAGGATGAAGTCCCAACACTCAAATCAACGCTGATCAAACGGGAATCCAGCAGTTGATAAAAAACAAAAGCCCTGGCATCCACCCGGGCTTTTATTATCAACTAAACCTAAACGTATAAATACTAACCAAATATTTACGTGACAAAAGTAGAACCGTCATGTTAAGGTGCTGTTAAACATCCATTATGATAAAAATTATAAGGACAAAAACTTAATATACGCCATGTGTTAATTTTACGTATATTTAATGTTACCGTAATATTAATTAATCGTAAGCTTCATGAGATGCTGGTTTAAAATTTCTGGTGTACTCCTGCTCTTTCTTGCCAATGCCGCTGCGTTTGGCCAGACCGGAGGTTACCGGTTCAGCTATGAATTTTACAATACGACCTTCAATATTCATGTGAGTTCTTCTTTAATGGTAAAAATGCCTGATACTTTGTCGGAGCAATACATCAGGTCATCTTACAGACAGGCAGACTCAAGCGATTATGCGGCCGTTGTGGATACGCTTCTGGCTTATAAGGAAAAATATCAGCTGAATGACTGGCTGTATTATCAGCTCATCAGAAGAACGGCCCAGGCGATTAGTCCAAAAAAGGAAAATTATGAAAGGTATACCTTCTATAAATGGTTTCTTATGGTCAAATCAGGCTATGACGCCCGGCTCACCATATCAGACAACAGGATCATTTTTTATGTATACAATGACGAAGACATTTCGGATATACCCTTCGTCATGTACAAGGATAAAAAATACATGTGCCTGAACCGTCATGATTATGCTTATGCAGACCTGAACAAAGTACCTCCCCATCGTATGATCAGTATCCCTGAAGCCACGCATGCGTTCTCCTATAAAGTAACCCGCATGCCTGATTTCAGACCGGGAAGCTACACAGAAAAGGAGATTGCTTTCACATACGGGCACAAAGTTTATCATTTCAACGTTAAACTCAATCCTGAGGTAGAGCGGATTTTTGCCAATTATCCCGTGGTAGATTTTGAGTCCTATTTCAATATCCCGCTAAGCAGGGAAACCTACGGTTCGCTGATCCCAATCCTTAAAAATAATGTAAGCGGAATGAAACAGAAAAAAGGGATCGACTATTTGATGCGCTTTACCAGATATGCATTGCTGTACGAAGATGACGATAAGAACTTTGGCAAGGAGAAACGTCTGTCTCCCGAGCAGACGCTTTTTTCCGAGTACAGTGATTGCGATGACAGGGCCGCATTGTTCTTTTACCTGGTAAAAGAGATCTATAACCTGCCTATGATTGCTTTGCTGTATCCGACGCACATTACCATGGCTGTTCAGTTTGACAAACCTATAGGAAGGCCGATTGTATATAATGGCAAGACCTATTCCATTTGCGAACCGACGCCACAGAAGGAGAATCTGAGTATTGGGCAGATTTCTGCAAGTCTGCGGAACACACCTTATGAGGTCGTTTACGCTTATAAGCCATTAAATAAGATAAGCGTAAGATAGCCGTTAGGTACAGCTCGACAATAATATAGCCTATTTTATCTTTTTAGAATTCTGCAAAACTTTCTTATTGTCATTACTTAGTTTACGCTGCACTTTCTTTACATCTTCAGCCGGCGGTAATGTCTCTGGTTTAATCCCGCGTTCGGCAAGGATATTTCTTACAGCAATGTTATTGTCAACATGCTCACTAGAAATTGAGATTTCCCCTTTTAGATTTTTATCGATAACATTATGACTGGTCAACTCTGTGGCAAAATCTTTAGCTTTAATAGTTAGTGTTGGCAAAAAATCAGCTAAAGGTCGCGATGTCGATATGCCAAGTTTTTCCTTCATATCATTTGTAGAAAACCCACCGAATAGCGCCTGATCTCCTTTGCTCCTTATTCTTGCAAAACCTCTATCATCAACACCACGCTCGTAAATAATACCTGATAGTTTCTTTTCCGATTTTGTAAGTTTCTCTCTCGCATTAACCCTTGCTATATCCAATAATCGTTGCGCGATGATTTCCTGTTTTCGTGTCTGTACTGCAAAATAGGTCTGAGCAAAAGCAATCTGTGATTTTGAAGGATCCCCATTTTGAGCTATCAGGTAACAGGCATATCTGGTTAAGGCAATGTCTTCAACTTTTCGAACTGAGCCACTTCCCAATTCGACCATTTTTCCGACGTCGGTAAAATGGTTTAGAACCTCTTCACCTGCGTTTTTACAAGCTGCTTTAGCTTTTTGTATTACCGTTTCAAAATTCTTCCATTTACTATATCCTAATATATTTTGCATTTCCCTTGCACTCCAACATTCCACACCCCCAGTTTCAGACGCAACCAATTCAAACTGGATAAACAAGCTTTCTATTTCTTCTGATTTCATATTGATATTAGTATTACCAAATATAGCAACAACAACTAAAACAACCAATAATTTCTCAAAAATTAATATACTGTAAATACATAACAAATATTGGATATATATACAATAATTTGATGGGTATCAAAAGCTTTTATCAGTTTCATAATGCTATAGAATTGGCATACATAGACTATATAATATAATTCGGAGTTTTCCGAAGGCAAATTAACTTATGACCAGTTATCGACCGGGAGCATATTAGGTTCATGCCCTGCAGAGCCGTCTGTAGCAGATAGACAATATGCCTTACCCTACTATATCGTTAGTACAATTAGATTAGCAGATCAATTATAAACAAAATTTGGATAATAGATTTGTTTAAGAGATACAGTTTCTGTTGTTCCATTCGCACCTTCTGCTTGCAAAACTATCTGCATCTCCAATAACCATTTTGTTTGATCAGCTTGCTTTCCCGGCGTTAGATTAACTCCTTTGACATATCCGTCAACTGCTTTTAAGGGAATTGTGTTACACGCAGGACAAATATTTAAATACTTAACATCCCCCCGAAGGATTTCGGTTTTACCAAGTTCAAAGTTGTCTCCCTTCATCGGTGTCCTGATATAAAAAACGCTTTCGATACCTTCAGATTTCTGACTGGCCCAGAATAAGCGGTAAGATCCTGTATTCATTTTATAATGTCCATCAATGTCCGCATTTTCAGTAAACAAATACTGGCAGGTTTTATTTGGCTGGCAAGGAGTAAGATTTTTTTCTTCGATCTTGATTTTATCCAGATTGTCTTTTTTGGAGCAGGCAGATTGCGTTAAAATAAGGGTCGACAGGAGCAATAGTTTGATAGTTGTTCTTTTCATATTTCTTAAGATTCGTTTACAGCTAATACGCCGTCTAAGGGGTTTTCGCTACAGCCATTGTGTTAAGTTTATATTAAATCTCACAAAAGCAAAAAGGTCTTTATACGTTTGCATAAAGACCTCTTGCAGAATATTATAAATATTATTTTACCACACCTGGAGTAGTATACGCTAAAGTCTGAGGATCGAAATGAGCCCATCCTGATGCCCAATTTGTAGCACCGAAAGCTCCTTTGTAGGTTACAGTTTCAAGCCCTGCTAATTTAGGATCAGCAAATGCTGCACCTGTCTCAGCAGCTGAACCAGCTTTCACTACAAAATTAGGAGTACCTGCGTTTGCATTTCCAGCAGCTTTGAAATCAAGACCGTATTTCAAAGGATCAGTTAATAAATCTGTAACTGAGCTACCTGAAACAAATGAGTTATCAGCACGAAGACCTGGCTCGATCAGCAATTTTGTAGCAGCTGAAGTTGCTTTGATCTCATTAGATTTAACATTCAGTCCATAGAACAGGTTATTTTTGATCGCACTTGCACCTGAAAGGTAGTTTGAAGAAGAGTTGGCGGTTGAAGGAGGCGCAGGTCTCTCATCATCAAAGAAAATACCTTCTGTATAGTTGGCAATGATGGAGTTAAAAATGCTTATCGAAGAATTCCGGCGAATTTGAACTGCATGCTGATAATTGGCATTGATATTACTTGTAGAAGTAACGCTCAACAGAGGACCAACAATTGTAATGTTGCTAAAAACAGCAGAGGTTAAAGGCGTTACATTTGAACCGGCAGAGTTATTATCTGACTCAAAACCGTTTGAACCGCTAAAGTCAGCAACCACTTGCGCACGCTGAGCCAGTGCAAACTGAATCTTTCCCGAATAACCATTGTCCGTATCAAAATCATCATCCCATGTACCAATTGCCAGTAAGTGTTTAGCATTTACACTTCCACCGAAGAATTCAAAGGCATCATCACCCGAACGATATACCTCAATATAATCCAATGTCGTACCTGAACCAACACCAGCAAGTGTTAAGCCGTTGATCTCAACATCCGGAAGCAATGGAATGCCTGCAAACTCAATACGTACATATTTTAAAGTCCCTGAGTTGTCAGCGTTATCAGTTCCGCCGTAAAGTGCTTTATCACCCAAAGAAGCTGGGATACCCTCTACCACACTGGCGGTACCATTGTTAGCCACACCTTTTCCAAGCAAGATCACACCACCCCAATCACCAGGAGCACGTGCACCAGAAGCTTGAGAAGAAGTAAACACAATTGGTTTCTCTGCAGTACCTGTAGCATCAATTTTTGATCCTCTTGAAATGATCAATGAACCTTTAGTGGCTTTATCACCTTTGATAATCGTTCCTGCCTCAATTTTTAAAGTTGCATTACCTGTTACAAAGATATTTCCCTTCAATAAATAGATTTTATCGGCCGTCCATGTGGTATTGGCAGTGATATCTGCTGATACTTCCACCACGCCAGTTGGAGTTTCAATAGGCTCCTCAATTTCCGTTGGATTTTTTGAACATCCGGTAATTCCGATTACCAATGCGAATGCGAATGCTAATAGTTTATTTCTCATTTTTATTATATTACTTATTTATGTTTAATTGACTACAAATATGCCTATCTCAGTTTACGCCAGCATTAACATCATATTAATTAATTATAATCTATTCAATCCATTAATTAATATACATTTAACATTAAAACGTGTAAGAAAACGATAGACTATAATTGCTTCCGGGCTTATACCTGCTGATGGTTTCATCCGTTGAATTTCCATCATATTTCTTGTTTAGATCTCTGTCCCAGTAGAATGTAATGTCGTTGTTTAGAAGATCACTCGCGTTAAACTTGACCTCTCCCTTGTTTTTCAATACTTTATAACTCACCTGAAAATCTACCAAGTCACGGGGTGCTTCCCATATACTCGGGAAAAGTACTCCGGAGGCTTTATTGATCCGTCTTCCAATACGGTTGTAAAGTGCATTGAATGAAAGTTTGTTCTCCAAAAATGAAGACTGCAGACCAGCATTGATCACATAAGGTGCTTGTCCAACCATTGGCCTCTTTTTATCAATATAGTCCTTATCAGTTGAATTGGTTACCTCAGATTTGACAAAGGTTAAATTGGAATAGACACTTGTATTCTTGAAAAAATTATCAGGGTTTATAAAATTAAGGGTTTTCCGAAGTTCTAATTCAACGCCATATACATTGGCTTTACTTGAATTAAAGTAAGAAGTATTTGGAAGCGAATTACTATCATCCAATACACCTTCTATTGCATTCGAAAACTTTTTATAGAAACCTGATATAGATAAGATCTGGCCTGCTTCAGGATAAATCTCATAGCGAATATCAAAATTATCTATATCTGCTGTTTTTAACTTCGTATTTCCTGAGAAGGAAGATGAAAATTCGTAATCATAATATTGAGCCGGAGCAATCTCCCTGAATTCCGGTCTCGCTAAACTGCGGTAATAAGATGCTCTCAGGTTACTTTTTTCAGTTAAAGCATAAGTTAAATTTGCCGATGGCAATACTTTCAATTCACTTCTGGTAACTGAAATCGGCTCCCCTCTCTCGTTGGCTGTGTTTAGATCAAGATTGAATTGCTCTGCTCTTGCTCCCCATACGACCCTAAGTTTCTCTCCGATTTTATTATCAAGCATCGCGTAACCCGCGTTGATAAATGAAGTTCCATCATAGTTATCTGAAGGAAGTGCAAGATCATTTAATTGATAAACCCCGCTGTTGATGATAGCCTGTGTAAACAATCTCTGAATTGGTCTCTGACCGATTGACTGATAGACATCCCCGTGAGCAACAGGATCAATGGTTAGTGTAAGAAACCTGGAAGCGAAATCCCTGCTTCTGTATTGAGAAGTTCCACCTATCTTAAGAGTAGAAACCTTTTTAAACATATTTAAAGGTATACTGTAATTTACGCTTCCTGAGTAAATATCTTCATTCAATTTGGTAAACAAGCGCGCATTCTCTTTACTAGGGGCTGATAAAGCTGCATTATAAGGCACAGATTCCGGATCGGCAATCCCTCTTGTATATCCCATCTTACGTTGATCTGGCTGATCATTAATGATATTGCTGTAAGCCAAAGTCCAAACTAACTTGGAGTTTTTATCTCCAATCTGGTGCGTACCTTCCAAAGTTGACTTTAACAAAGATTTCTCCATCAAATCAAATGCATAATATTTATAGGCAGTAGTCCCGGCAAAATTACCTTGACGGTATAAGTACTGATCATCAAGTGTTTTATTGTAGATATTCTTGAAAGTGATTTTGTTGTTGCCAAAGTTGTAGGCAAAATTTGCAAGTCCACCTAAATTAGTCGAAAATTTGTAAGAATTATCTGTGTACCTGTAGGCATTGTAATCACGGAACAAATCTTCATTTTTCGTCTGAGAATTGCGATAAGTAATTGAAGCAATTGCTCCTAACTTCCTGTTGTTTTCTAAATCTTTTACCCGGCCAATAGTGAATTGATAATTTTGCGAAGGTAGTGCGCTATTGTTATAAATATTCCAGTCCTGCGGTAAAGTTTTGATTGCGGTCAATTGCTGCGCTGGAGTTAAAGTTCCGGCAGCAGCCCTGGTTCTCGATGGGAAATTTGGACTTAAATTCCGGCTACCATCATTGAAACCGAAGAAATCTGAAGCCGGACGTGGTCCGCTTTGAAAATTATTAAAAGTTGCTACTGAATTATACCCTGCACCTGCACTGACCGTAATAAAATTCTGATCGGGGATATCTTTAGTCTGAATTTGAATCGCACCTCCTGTAAAATCGCCAGGAAGGTCAGGTGTAGCACTTTTGCTGATGATCAGGTTATCTACCAGATTAGAGGGAACAATATCGAAAGAAAAAGCCTTCCTGTTTGGCTCAGTACTTGGAAGTGATGCGCCATCAAGCATGGCTGTATTGTACCTGTCACTCAAACCACGGACTACTACAAATTTATTATCCTGTATAGTTGCACCGCTTACGCGTTTCAATACATCAGATGTATTTCTGTCAGGTGAGCGCTTGATCGCCTCAGAAGAAATACCATCTGAGACTACAGCACTATTTTTCTGCTGTGCATATAGCGCATTGACGCTTTCCTTCTTGAAAGAACCTTTGATCACTACCTCCTTCAGGCTCTGACCACCAGCTTCATCAAGTATAACATCAAAAATGGTATTCTTTGCGTTAGTAACCTCTACATCACTTATTTCTTTAGTTCCATAGCCCACGTATTGAAAAACCAAAGTATATTTCCCGGTAGTCAGCCCGGTCAACGAATATTTTCCGTCTACGTCAGTAGCCATGCCTTTAGTAGTACCGGCTATTTTCACGGTTACCCCGATAAGCGTTTCACCAGATTTCTTATCCGATACCTTACCAGAAATTCTGCCTGTTTGTGCAAATACTGCCGACCCTATAATTACAAATAATGCTGTAATTATTGCCTTCTTTAGATTTAGTTGTGATTTCAATTTGCTGTAAATTAATTTTCAGCAAAGCTATTACCACAATGTTAGGTCTATGTTAGATGTAAATTACCATTCGTTTATCACGATGTTAATTCTACGTTAACCACCAATTGGATTAATATTTCAAGCCTGTTTTTTTGCAGATAAAGTGCAATAACCAAATCGGACCGATTAACAGGAACTTAACATCGTCCAGAAATGAAGGTTTCTTTCCTTCTATTTTATGGCCTATAAACTGCCCTATCCAGGCCAGCACAAAGATCACCAGACAGGAAAGCCATAACGCAGGTCCGCCACTGGCCTGCCATTTCTCCAGCTGGACAATACCCATGCTCATCGCAAAAATGATCAGCAGCATCAGGTAAGACATCACCGGGGAAAGCTTATAATAATAAAAGACCGCAAAAGCGATCAAAAAAGAAGCCCAGTTGAGATAACCGTTATACCTGCCCAGAAAATCGAGGTGCGGAAATGGAATAGCCCATACCAGGCCGAGTAAACTAAAAACAATGGATGGAACGCATATCCAATGGATGATTTCATTGGTGTGGTTCTGATGGCTTTCCGCATATTTATCAAAAAGAACATCTACCTCTTTCTTAGGCGCAGCCTGAACCGCAGTATTTTCCTTCTTCATCTCGTTTGGTTTACTATGTAAAAATAGAAAAAGCGACAGAAGAATCTGTCGCTTTTCAATTATTTATTCAGAACTACTTCTTCTTATTCGGAACTGCTACTTCGCAAACGCTACAGACCTTGTCTCCCTGATTACCGTAACCTTGATCTGACCAGGATAGGTCATCTCGGTCTGGATCCGGTTAGAGATATCGGCCGCCAGCAGTTCAGCTTGCTGATCAGTAATTCTTTCACTTTCTACGATAACCCTTAATTCTCTACCAGCCTGGATCGCGAATGTTTTTTCAACCCCCGGATAAGACAATGCCAGTTCTTCTAACTCTTTCAAACGCTTGATGTAGCTTTCTACTACCTCACGTCTTGCACCCGGGCGTGCACCCGATATGGCATCACAAGCTTGGATAATAGGCGAGATCATCGAAGTCATCTCGATCTCGTCATGGTGAGCTCCGATAGCATTGCAGATCTCAGGATGTTCTTTATATTTCTCTGCAAGCTGCATACCCAAAATAGCGTGCGGCAATTCGGGATTGTCATCAGGCACTTTTCCTATATCGTGAAGTAATCCGGCACGCTTAGCCATCTTAGCATTCAGGCCAAGCTCGGCAGCCATGGTAGCGCAAAAATTAGCTACTTCGCGTGAGTGGTGCAGCAGGTTCTGCCCATAAGATGAACGGTAACGCATGCGGCCCACCATTCTGATCAGCTCAGGGTGCAGGCCATGGATTCCCAGGTCAATTACGGTACGCTCACCAATCTCTACAATCTCATCTTCAATCTGCTTCTTCGTTTTAGCGACAACCTCCTCGATACGCGCCGGGTGTATCCTGCCATCTGTAACCAAACGGTGCAGGGCCAAACGGGCGATCTCTCTTCTTACCGGGTCAAAGCCTGACAGAATGATGGCTTCCGGTGTATCATCAACAATGATCTCTATACCTGTAGCGGCTTCAAGGGCACGGATGTTACGTCCCTCCCTGCCAATTACACGGCCTTTGATCTCGTCACTTTCTATATGGAAAATAGATACTGTATTTTCTATCGCTGCCTCAACAGCAGTACGCTGTATGGTTTGGATGACTACCTTTTTAGCTTCTTTAGTCGCAGTAAGCCTGGCTTCGTCCACAATATCTTTTACCTGTATCATGGCCTGGGTGCGTGCCTCAGACTTCATGGTTTCCACCAACTGGCTTTTAGCTTCTTCAGCACTTAATCCGGCAATGGTCTCCAGCTGTTTTACATGCTGGTTCTTCAGGATCTCCACATCTTCCTGTTTCTTAACTGCAAGATCGGTTTGTTTTTCCAGGTTCGCTTTATAACTGTCGAGCTCCTGTTCTTTACGGGTAGCGTTTTCTAGTTTAGAATTTAAAGACTGCTCTTTTTGTTTCAGTGAATTTTCACGCTGGTTGATCAGGTTGTTCTTAGAATTCACTTCCTGTTCGTGCTCAGATTTCATTTGCAAAAACTTTTCTTTTGCTTCAAGCAACCTGTCCTTTTTCAAGATCTCCGCATTGTTCTCTGCATCCTTGAGTATCTTCTTTACTTTATTTTGGGCCGCAACTTCCTGGCTCTTGAGCAGGCCGCGCAGCAGGTACCTGCCTACCACAACGCCGATCACTAAACCGGCAAGTACATATCCTAGTATTCCTAATATTTCCATTTTTTATATTTGATCCCCCTATATCATGCCCGGGCATGGCCTTTAAAATATGTTAAAAAAAAACCGCAACTAACTTTAATGAGTTTCATGTTTTAAAAACCTCAACTAATTATAATTAGGATTTACGTTATTTTCAGGTACCCATGGGCAGATGAAATGTACGCTCTCAATCCTATAAATATTGAAGTGTTAAGTTTTAAAAAGTGAAACCCAAAAACCTAGCTGCGGCTAATATCTTTGTAATTCAAACTAAATATAAAGAACTTTCCTATTTTGAGAAAAAATCATTCAATAAACTATCCAACTCTTCCACCTTACCGGCTACAGCAGTATCCTGATTCTGGACCTTGTTTTCTACCCGGAGTACTGCCGTTGCATAGTGCAATACTGCCATAGAAAGCAAATCCTGTTTATCTCTGACTGCATAATTTTCCTGATAATCCTTTATGCGCTCATTGATAATCTTGGCTGCCCGCCTTACAATTTCTTCCTCTTCCATGTTTACCTTTAAGGGGTAAATACGGTCGGAAATGGTTATTTTTATCGAGATTTCTCCCATTTTTTAGCTTTGTTTCACTGTACCCATACTACTTATTTTTTAAGTAATACCACACACTTATCTATTTCACGCACAAAATCGTTAATTTTTTGCTTTATATCAAGTGTCTTTTCACTTGTACCTTCAATACTTTTCGCAATCTTCAAAACCCTTAGCTTTTCTTCAAACTCAGCATTCTTTGCTTTGGCACCATCCAAAGATACTTTTACTGACTGATTCTCAAGCTTTAACAGATCATTTTCTTCCTGCAGTGCATTGCACAGCTCTATCAGGCGGGCTGTTTTTTGCAATACTGAACTCAACTGATCGGCAACCGAAGACATACTTATTTTTTTATTTTCTAATTTCTGCTTTCGCTGTTTGTGCTAAGTTATATATAATCTTTTGCATAACGGCATCAATTTGTTTATCCGTCAGTGTCTGCTCTTCATCCTGTAAGGTAAAGTTCAGCGCATAGGATTTTTTACCTGCAGGTAACTTATCTCCTACATATACGTCAAATACCTGTACATTCCTGATCAGCCTCTTTTCTGTTTTAAAAGCAATGGTCCTAAGGTCGTCAAAACTTACATCAGCATCAACCAGCATGGAGAGATCGCGTCTTACTGCCGGGTATTTCGAAACTTCTTTATTTACGATCTTATTTTTCCTGACAATGTCCAGCAGCAATGCCCAGTCAAAATCCGCGTAATATACTTCCTTGTCTATATCTGCTTTCTTTTTATCCGCTGCTGTTACCGCGCCAAATGAAACGATCGTTTGATCGCCCCTGAAATATTTCAGACCATATGCAAAGTTTTCATCCTTTATTTCCTCAGACTGATAGTTGGTAATGCCCAGACGCCCGATTACGGCATCCACTGCGCCTTTCAGGCTATAGAAACTTACCGGAGAAGCCTTATGGTTCCATTGCTCCGGCAAGCTTGCACCGGACAGCATAATGAGCAGCCGCGGGCGCTCGACATATTGCTCACTGATCAGATGATAGGTTTTACCAAATTCATAAAACTTGATATCCGTAATTTTCCTGTTCAGGTTATAAGCCACACTTTCCAGCGCCGGCATCAGCAAGCCCTGGCGCATCACATTCAGGTCTGAACTTAAAGGGTTCAGGATCTGGACAGCTTCCTCCGGGTTTTTTGAATAGGCTCCTTTGGTCAGCGAGTTGCACCAGATCTCCAGAAAGCCATTTGCGGTAAGCAGGTCAGCAATTACATGCTGTGTCTGTTCTTTATCCGGCTTGGTATTGTATGATAAAGATGCATTGATCTTGCTCGGAATTTCAATATTATTATACCCATAGATCCTCAATACCTCTTCGGTGATGTCACATTCACGTGTCACATCCACTTTATAAGCAGGAACCTTCAGGTCAAGACCTTCAGCCGTTTCGCTCACTACATCAATTCCCAGTGCAGTAATGATTGCCTTAATCTCCGCATCCGGAATATTTGCTCCGATCAGCTTATTGATATTGGGATAGCTTACTGCTACATCAAATGGTTTTACCGGCTCAGGATAAATATCAGATACTGATGATGAAATCACTCCGCCAGCAAGCTCCCGGATCAGCAGTGCTGCTCTTTTTAAAGCTACAACCGTCATATCAGGATCTGTACCACGCTCAAACCTGAACGAGGCATCCGTCTTTAAGCCATGCCTTTTAGAAGTTTTACGAACAGATACTGAATTGAAATAAGCACTTTCCAAAAAGATATTGGTAGTAGTCCCGCCTACGCCTGACTGCATTCCGCCAAAAACCCCGGCAATACACATTGGCTCTTCAGCATTACAGATCATCAGATCATCTGCTCCAAGCTTGCGTTCCACACCGTCAAGCGTCACAAAAGATGTACCTTCAGCACATTTCTTTACCAGCACTTTACCGCCTTTAATCTGATCTGCATCAAAAGCATGCAATGGCTGTCCCAAATCATGAAGTACATAATTGGTAATGTCTACAATATTGTTGATCGGTCTGATACCGATCACTTTTAACTTATCCTGCAGCCAGTCTGGCGATGTTTTCACAGTCACGCCGCTGATGGTTAAGCTGCTGTATCTCGGACAAGCTGCTGTATCTTCCACCTTCACATCAATAACCAGGTTTTCATTGGCCGTTTTAAAAGGCGCAATGTCCGGCATTTGCAGCTCTGTACGGAAATACGCTGCGAGATCCCTTGCCACACCTAAATGTGAAGCCGCATCAGCCCGGTTGGGGGTCAGGCCGATCTCAAACAAATGATCGTCCCCCAGCTTAAAATATTCCTTTGCAGTGATGCCGATGGGGGTATTTTCAGGCAAAACCAGGATGCCGTCATGCGACACACCCAAGCCCATCTCATCTTCTGCACAGATCATTCCTTCAGAGACTTCTCCCCTGATTTTCGATTTATTGATCTTAAAAGGTTCTCCTTCATTTGGATATACCGTAGTACCAACAGTAGCTACGACTACCTTCTGGCCCTGCGCCACATTAGGCGCACCACATACGATCTGTAAAACATCCGGTCCGCCAACATCAACAGTAGTGACACGCAGGCGGTCTGCATTCGGATGCTGTATACAGCTCAACACATGACCTATAACCAATCCTTCCAGACCACCGGCTACGGGCTGCACTGTCTCTACACTTTCCACTTCCAGACCTATATCTGTCAGTATCAGCGAGAGTTCCTGCGGTGTTTTATCTGTTTGAATGAATTGCTTAAGCCAGTTATATGATATTTTCATTTTTCAATTTCCGTATAAAACGCAAAGATATTATTTAAAGCCGAAAGCAGAAAGCGATTTAGATCAAACCCTCATCACCAAAACTATAGAATAATTTATTGGTAATGATCAGGTGATCGAGTACGTACAAATCCAGCATTTTACCTGCCTCCACCATTTTTTTAGTGATGCGGATATCCTGATCGCTTGGCTTTGGATTGCCCGAGGGATGATTGTGTGCCAGGATAATATGAGCAGCATTGTGTTCAAGCGCCGTTTTAAAGATGATCTTTGGATCTGCTATTGTACCTGCCTGACCGCCTTTGCTGATCAGGTACCTGCCGATCACGAAATTGGCCCGGTTCAGCATAAGGATCCAAAATTCTTCATGGTTCAGGTCCGCAAAGACCGGAAGCAATACCTCAAATGCGTCCCTGGAGGTCACGACCTTAATGGTGTCTTTTCCGGTTACCTCTCTTCTTCTGCGGCCCAGTTCCAGTGCAGATACTATTGCTATGGCTTTCGCCTCACCTATTCCCTTAAATTTTGACAAGTCCTGCACCGACACCCTGCCCAGCGCATCAAGGTCATTATTATAGGTAACCAGGATGCGTTTGCTCAGGTCCACAGCTGTTTCTTCCTTATTTCCCGAGGCAATCAAAATGGCAATCAGTTCTGCATCGGTAAGGTGGCGCCTTCCGTTCAGCATTAATTTTTCACGGGGCCGGTCTGCTTCTGCCCACAATTTGATATTCAGCTTCTGTTGATATGGCATCATATTTCAGTTTTTTTTATGATTTTTTGAACAAAAAAAGGGGTATGCAATGCATACCCCTCTTGTATTTTTTGTAAAGCTATATCTATTTCAGACCATTAACAAACTTAGTCAATTTAGATTTGTTGTTAGCGGCTTTATTTTTGTGAATAATGCTTTTTTTGGCCAAACGGTCGAGCATAGAAACTATCTTAGGAAGCAATTCCAGTCCTGTTTTTTTATCTTCAGCAGCACGCAGTCTTTTGATAAAAGTACGTGTTGTTTTAGCTTGATATCTGTTGCGTAAACGTTTAGTAGCGTTTGTTCTGATTCTCTTTAATGAAGATTTATGATTTGCCATCTTTTATTATTAAATATTTTTATTTTAGGGCTGCGCCCTTTTCTTTCTTTATTTTTCGGACTGCAAATATAGAACTAATGTTTTTAAAATACAAAATCATAATAAAAATATTTTTAAGCATTTACCGGCAAACACCTGCCGGGTTTCAATTTTTGTTAATTGTTTGTAAATGAACACAAAAAAGAATTAAATTTAATTGAGCAAATAAACAGATCAATCACCAAAACAAACAAAACATGAAAATTCTAAAAGCCATCCTGCTGTTAATCGTTGGAGTAATCGTACTGGCCCTGGTTGCCGCGCTGTTCATTAAAAAAGATTATGCTGTAGAACGTGAAATCACCATCAGCAAACCCAAACAGGAAGTGTTCGACTACATTAAGTATCTAAAAAACCAGGATCATTACAGCGTATGGAACAACCTGGACCCCAATATGAAAAAAACATACACCGGTACAGATGGCACTGTAGGTTTTAATTATGCATGGGATAGCGAGAAAAAAGAAGCAGGAAAGGGCGACCAGACCATTTCAAACATCACAGAAGGTGAAAGAATAGACATGAAACTTCATTTTGTAGAACCTTTTGAAGCAAACGACAATGCCTATATGTCTACCGAAGCTCTAGGCGATGGCCAGACCAAAGTAAAATGGGGCTTCAACGGCCATATGAATTATCCGATGAACCTGATGCTGGTCATGATGAACATGGACGAAATGCTGGGTAAAGATCTTCAGGACGGACTGAACAATTTAAAGTCTACCTTAGAGAAATAAACAACCAAATATGAAACCCACCAGGCTCATCCTGTCCGTACTGTGCTGCACAATTGTTTTTGGCTTTACTTTGTTTAAAAGAGCCGGCTGGACCCCTCTCTTTAATGGAAAAGACCTCAATGGCTGGGACACCTACCTGGCGCCCGACTATGACGACAACGGCAAACCCATCACAGGCAAGCCGGTTGGCTTAAACAATGATCCTTTGCGGGTTTTTACAGTGACCACACAAGATGGCGAAAGTGTGATCCGGATATCAGGTCAGAGCTGGGGCGGCATCTCTACCAAAAAGGAATATGAGAACTACCACCTGCAGCTGCAGTTTAAATGGGGGAAACTTCAATGGGGGCAAAAAAAGAATGCCAACAAGGACAGCGGCCTGCTCTACCACTGTGTGGGCAGACAGGGTGCCGATTATGGTTCCTGGATGCGTTCCCAGGAGTTTCAGATCGACGAAGGCAACTGCGGTGATTACTGGGGCGTGGCTGGCGGCGCTGCCGACATACCTGCTGTTAAAACCGGCGAGAAACCATTTGTTTATGATCCGCAGGGAACAATGACCACGTTCAGGGAAGACAGTAAAACAGGAAGATTCTGTAAAAAAAGGGGGAATGCCGAAAACCCGGCAGGGCAATGGAACACAGTCGACCTCTATTGTTCCGGTGACACCAGCGTACACATGATGAACGGGAAGGTGATGATGGTGCTCTACAACAACAGACAGATCGACAAGGGCCAGGCGTCAAGACTGGCCAAAGGCAAGATCCAGATCCAGTCGGAAGGTGCAGAGGTATATTATAAGCAGATAAAGATCCAGGCAATCTCGAGGCTTCCGGACGGGCTCATTACACAATGAACAATATTACTTCAGCAGATTTCCAGTCCCCCTTCATGTCAATCAGCACCATTCCAATCATGGAGTTCTCAAATATCTGCTGAAACTGCTCGCTATAATTTTCTTTAACCTCAGTCATTGCGTGATGATTTTTCTTCAACAGCAGATCGTGTTTTTTAAGTTAACAACAATACATATTCCTTTTTTGATTTAAATATTACCCATACGCCTGTACAGCATTGCCCCTGACCATCAGCATCGCACTAAAAATAAGATCGGGGTCCAGTCTGCCTGCAGTTTGCGCAATGAGCCCGGCGTTTCGGCGTACCTTAGCATGATAGACCACTTTACCATTATAGATCACCTTTATCTTTTTGTCCAGGTCAAGAAGGTGATCGTTCAGATAGATCTGAAGTGCCGTATTTTCATTTTTTTCAATTGTAATGTCATTGCCGGACAGAGAAACGATTGATTCTGCGCCTGTTTTGGCCTGATCAGCAGGAACTCCCAGCCAATAGAAGGTATTGTGGTGCCTGTCATCCTGGCGCTGGTATTTCCTCCCCCATGCAGCGATATGTAGAGGCTGCGCCCGTCTGCAGGTTTTTCACCAAAGATCCGGTAAGTAAATTTCATTTGATATTCCCCAAAGCTGACCTGCTTTTGCTCCCAGTCTGCGACAAGCGCCGGCTTTTGCAGTTCAGCCTGTTTTGCATATTGCGAAGCAGCCATATCCAGGGCTTTTTGTTTAGTGAGCCGCTGCGCAACACCAGGAAAACTATATAAAAGACAAACTAAAGGTAAAATAGAGCGGATACGAATTTTATGCATTGCTGACCGGTTACAAAGATATCCTCAAATATAGCTAAACCCCCGGTTTACTTCATGCCCATTTCACAAACCCGCAGCCGGCAAGGGGTCCGGCCGGATCCCAATCAGGGTTGAAAGGGTCAGTACCCTGTCAACCCCGGGTGCGCTGCGTATGCGATACGGGTGTGATGTGCCTGTGAGGTAAGATCAGCATGAAGGCAGATGAGAGGAAGATATAAAGGAAAAATCAAGAAAACACTTTCAATCACCGCATAAAATTCTATTTTTGATGGCATTACCTTCTTTATATGAAAAAGCGCATTGCCATATTTGCTTCGGGATCGGGTTCTAATGCCCAAAAATTGATGGAACTCTACAAACGCAATCCGGAAGTGGAGATTGCACTTGTGCTCACCAATAATCCGGATGCTTATGTATTGCAGCGTGCCGATAACTTTGAGATCCCCTCCCATATTTTTGACAGGCAGGAGTTTTATCAGACAGACAACATCATTGATCTGCTGAAAAACCTGGACATTGACCTTATTGTACTTGCCGGATTTTTATGGCTCATTCCTAAAAAACTAATTGGCGAATACCCCGGCCGTATCGTCAATATCCATCCTGCAATTCTGCCCAAATTTGGCGGCAAGGGTATGTACGGAGACCATGTACATAACGCGGTAATGGCAGCAGGCGAAACTGAAGGAGGCATCACCATACATTATGTGAACGAAAACTATGACGAGGGGGAATATATTTATCAGGGGAAATATAAGATCGAAAAAGGCGATAATCTGGAAATGATCAAATTTAAAGGACAACAGCTTGAACATCAGCATTATCCAAGAATAATAGATGGAATAATTAAAAAGATAAAAAAATAGATGCTAAAAAAAATTATAGGTGCGTTATCTCTCTCGTCTGAAGATAAAAGATCATTAAAACTGCTGAAGGAAAATAAAGAAAGTTTTGACCAGTTTATTGAATATTTAGGTTTTAAGACGAATCTCCCCTCCCTGCATATCATCAAACAAAACAACATTCACGCCTACAGAGATCAATTAAAATTTACGGTACTCGTAGAAACAGGCACCTACCTGGGAGATATGGTAGAAGCACAGAAAGCGTATTTCGAACAGGTATATTCCGTAGAACTTGATGAGACCCTGCACAAAAGGGCGGTCGAAAGATTCAAAGCCGATCCGGGCGTTAAAATCCTTCAGGGGGACAGTGGTGTGGTTCTTAAATCTCTTTTGGAAAAACTCCATGTCCCTGCACTTTTTTGGCTTGATGGTCATTATTCTTCTGGCATAACTGCCAAATCAGATAAAAATACACCCATTTTAAACGAGCTCGAAGCCATCCTTGGTTCAGCTCTTTATCATGGAATACTTATAGATGACGCCCGTTTATTTGTAGGAAAGGATGATTATCCGACCGTTGATGAACTTTGCGATTTTGTGAAGGCAAAGGACCCGGCCAGGACGGTCACTGTAGCTGATGATATCATCAGGATTTTCTAGTTAATTTTCTGGTTGGCGTTTAAATAAGCATTTGCCAGTATAAGAAAAACAGGTAACTTTGCGGCTCAAAATTTTTCTCTGATGAGTCAATCTATAAAGATCAAAAACGCTTTAATTTCAGTTTATTACAAGGACGGCCTGGAGCCTTTGGTCCGCTTACTCGCCAAACAAGGCGTACAATTGTTTTCTACCGGAGGTACAGAACAATTCATTAAAGATCTAAACCTGCCGGTCACAGCTGTAGAAGACCTTACCGGATATCCGTCTATACTTGGCGGAAGGGTAAAAACCCTGCATCCGAAAGTATTTGGCGGAATCCTGAATCGCAGGGCTTTAGCCTCAGACCAGGAGCAGATCGCTCAATATGAAATTCCGGAAATAGACCTGGTTATAGTTGACCTTTATCCTTTTGAAGAAACCCTGAAAGCCGGCGGCTCTGAAGATGAGATCATCGAGAAAATAGATATCGGTGGAATTTCCCTGATCAGGGCGGCTGCGAAAAATTTCAATGATGTGGTGATCCTTGCTTCTAAGGATGACTATTCAACGTTACAGGAGCAGCTTGAAGCCCAGAACGGAGAAACAACGCTTGCCCAGCGTAAGGCATTTGCTAAAAAGGCATTTCATGTTTCATCAAACTACGATACTTCAATTTTTAATTATTTCAATACAGAAGAGCCCCTTACAGTGTTCAAGCACAGCATAGCTCAGGCACAAACGCTGAGATATGGTGAAAACCCGCATCAGCAGGGTGTGTTTTATGGAGATCTTAATGCGATGTTCACCAAACTGAACGGCAAAGAACTTTCTTACAATAACCTGGTAGATGTGGATGCTGCTGTAGCGCTGATTGACGAGTTTGAGGAACCTACATTTGCCATTTTAAAACATACCAATGCCTGTGGTGTAGCTTCAAAGGCAACTATCCTTGATGCATGGAACGTAGCGCTGGCTTGTGATCCGGTATCTGCTTTCGGAGGGGTGCTCATCGCTAACCGCAAGATCGACCTGGCAACGGCAACCGAGATCAACAAATTGTTTTTTGAAGTACTGATCGCACCGGCTTATGCGCCTGAAGCAGTTGAGCTTTTCAGGGCTAAAAAGAACCGCGTGATCCTGCAGCGCAATGAAGTTGAACTGAGTAAAAAACAGTTCAAAACTTTGTTAAATGGCGTGATCGAACAGGATAAGGACCTGATCATTGAAGGCCCGGAGCAAATGAACCCGGTAACGGCAAAAGCACCTTCTGCTCAGGAGCTGAAAGACCTTTACTTTGCCAATAAAATTGTAAAGCATACCAAATCAAATACGATCGTTTTTGTAAAAAATGACCAGTTGCTGTCCAGCGGTGTGGGCCAGACTTCAAGAGTGGACGCTTTAAAGCAGGCTATAGTAAAAGCAGATGCGTTTAACTTTGATCTGAAAGGGTCTGTTATGGCTTCTGATGCTTTTTTCCCGTTCCCGGACTGTGTGGAAATCGCTGCTGAAGCAGGAATTACGGCCGTTTTACAGCCAGGTGGCTCTATAAAAGATGCGGATTCAATAAACATGGCCAATGAAAAGGGAATTGCAATGGTTACTACCGGTATCAGACATTTCAAACACTAATTTATTTATCCACGAATACAATAAAAAGACGTAGTTTTACATTACTATAGTACACAGAATTTTTAATACTTAATTATCACCTATAAATGGGTTTATTTAATTGGTTCACACAGGAGGTTGCTATCGATTTAGGTACGGCAAACACCCTGATCATACATAATGACAAAGTAGTAGTAGACGAACCTTCAATTGTTGCCTTTGACAGGCAAACCAACAAGATCATCGCAATAGGCAGACAGGCCATGCAGATGGAAGGTAAAACCCATGACAACATACGTACCGTAAGACCTTTGAAGGACGGCGTGATCGCTGACTTTAATGCTGCGGAGGCCATGATCAAAGGAATGATCCGCATGCTGAACGGCGGCAAAGGCTGGATGTTCCCTTCATTGAGAATGGTGATCTGTATCCCATCTGGCATCACTGAGGTTGAGAAACGTGCGGTGCGTGACTCAGCTGAGATCGCCGGCGCCAAAGAAGTATACCTGATCCATGAACCTATGGCAGCCGCTGTGGGTATAGGCATTGACGTGGAAGAGCCCATGGGTAACATGATCATCGATATTGGTGGTGGTACTACCGAGATCGCCGTGATTGCCTTATCAGGTATCGTATGTGACCAGTCGATCCGGGTAGCCGGTGATAATTTTGATTCGGATATTGTAAACTATATACGCCGCCAGCACAACATCATGATCGGTGACCGTACTGCCGAAAAGATTAAGATAGAGGTTGGTGCGGCCTTGCCTGAGCTGACAGACCCACCTGCAGACTTTGCAGTACAGGGACGGGACCTGATGACAGGTGTACCTAAGCAGATCACCGTTTCTTATACTGAAATTGCGCATTGCCTGGATAAGTCGATTTCTAAAATCGAAGAGGCGATTTTAAAAGCACTGGAGATCACTCCGCCGGAACTTTCTGCCGACATCTATCAGACGGGTATCTATCTGACCGGTGGCGGTGCTTTATTGCGCGGGCTGGATAAACGTGTGGCTGCAAAAACCAAACTTCCGGTACATGTAGCTGAAGATCCGCTTCGTGCAGTAGTGCGCGGCACTGGCATAGCCCTGAAGAATATTGGCACCTTTAAATTTTTAATGCAGTAAATAAGTAGTAAACAGCCAGTATCAGGTAAACGCCCAATCTATCTGCCTGATACTTGATACTGACTACTATAAAAAAGATGTAGATATATGCGTAACCTTTGGATTTTCATCAGCAGATACAACGCATTTTTCTTTTTTATCATTTTTTTTACCATTGGAATTGTCCTTACTGTAAAAAATAATGCTTATCAGCATAGCATTGCTATAAATTCTACAAATCAGATCGTTGGCGATGTATACAATAACCTGAATGTTGTTAAAAAGTACATTAACCTGGGTGTGGCCAATGATAGCCTGGCTGCTGAAAATGCCAGACTGAAGACTGAAATCTTTGCCATAAAAAGCGTCGACACAGCCAGGGACATCACCGTAAAGGATACTTCAGGCACTCCAAATTATACTTATCTGGCGGCCAGAGTAATCAAAAATTCCATTACGCTCCGCAATAACATCATCACCATCAATAAAGGCAGAATGGATGGGATCACAAGCGGCATGCCTGTTATTTCGCCGGTAAAAGGAGTAGTTGGTTATATAAGAGATGTGTCTGAGCACCTGGCGACAATCGAGTCGCTGCTGCATCAGAAAACTTACGTAAGTGTAAGTATTAAAAAGAACAGCGCGGTGGGTTCACTGGTATGGGGCGAAAGAAACTTCGATTACCGCAAGGCCTACATTAAAGATATCCCAAATCACTTTAAGGTGAACTTAAGAGATACTGTAGTGACTTCAAACTATTCCAAGTTTCCGGCAGGCATTCCTGTGGGAGCGGTTAGTAATACCGGAATTGCCACGGGCGGAAATTTCATGACACTGGAAATTAATCTT
>NZ_DATHGC010000390.1:0-2841 GCF_035317785.1 Pedobacter sp.
TAATAATATTCTGGATGCCGGAAAAATGGATCACCAGCAAACCGGTGTTCTTACGCTGGTTACTTTTGATCCATGTCATGAAATTAAGGAAGCGGTGGAAACAATGAAGTTTATGGCTGAAAAAAAGGGGCTAAAGTTAACTTCTGAATTTACAGATGAAGGAGAAACCAAAGTTAAAGGAGACGCGTTCAGGCTGAAACAGATTATGATCAATCTTTTAAGTAATGCGATCAAATATACCGATGATGGTGGGGTAACAATCAAAACCTTTATTCGCCCGATAAATGAACATACCGCTGAACTGGATGTAAGTATCACTGATACGGGAATAGGTATTCCAAAAGAACATCAGGCTAAATTATTTACCCGTTATTACCAGGCTAACCGCACTGACGGGAAACCGGGAACCGGTTTAGGATTATATATTTGCCGACAACTCATCAATCTGCAGCAAGGCCGCATATATATTGAGAGTGATGCAGGCAAAGGCTGTTGCTTACGATTTACAATACCCTATCAAAAGAGTTGACCAAATGGTGTAGTATAGAGGCCGTTATAATTAACTAATGGCTAATTTGTAACCGGTTTTAAACAATAATCATTTTTAGGAAATGGGAGAAAGTTTAAATAGGGAAAAGCCGGAAATCAGGCTTCGGGCGTTCAGGGCTATTGATGAGCCTGAAACCTGTGAGTTGTTTATTCAAGGCCATACTCAGGTATTGACCAGTATTGGTGTTACCAAGGTTACATCTTCAAAAAATGAATGGGCAAAAAACCCCGCTGCGTTTGTAATAATTGTAGAATCATTGAACGGGAAAGAGGTATATGGAGGTGCAAGAGTACATGTTTCAGGGGGGACAGAGCCTTTGCCCATAGAACAGGCTACCAGTAAATTAGATCCGTCGGTTTCTGAACTGGTTTGGAAATATGCTCAATATGGCACCGGGGAGATATGTGGTCTGTGGAATTCGCATGAGCTTTCTGGATATGGAATAGGAACCCCGTTGCTGATACGCACAGGTATTGCCATTTCATCCCAGATCGGCATATTGTCACTCTTCGCGTTATGCGCTCCCTATACTGTCAAACCAGTTCTGAATTGTGGCATGGTACTCGAAGACAGTATTGGCAATAAAGGAACATTTTATTATCCGAAACTTGATCTTATTGCAACAGCAATGATTTTAAAGGATGTTCCAGTTCTAAGTAAAGCTCATGAGGAGGATAAGTTTCTGATATTTCAAATGAGAGCCAACCCTAATAATTTAAAGATACTTGAATTAAAAAATAAGGAAATAAGCATTGATTTTGAACTCCAGATCCCGAATCTTGATAAATGGAATTTATTTCAAACTATTGCATCAGCCCAAAAGACCTTTTTGAAAAATAAAACTGGCAACAACGATCCGGATTTTTTTTAAAAAGTATTTATTTTTGATAAGCGGTAACTTATTCAGGTACTAATTGTTAAGAATTTCTTAATCACAATACAGATGAATAACATATCAACTTTTCTGGCTGGCTTTAAGAATACAAAAAGTGTTTACCGGCCAATCATATTAAGATTGGATAATAAGCCGGATAACGTAACTTTTAAAGGGCTATTTGAAGATGCTAAAGTTACATTCGTTTGTGATGAAATATATGGTCAACTGCAGGAACTGATCAAGTGCCGAAATCCTTCAGTAAAAATTAAACAAGATGAATATCCCGAACTTATTAACAAGCATTTGGCAGGAAAAGATATTCAGGAATATGGAACATGGGTTTATTATCCATGGAATCAACAATTGGTACATCTGCTGGCCGAAGATGAATTTGTTGAAGTTCGTACGAACAGAAATCAATATAAAATAACCAGGGCAGAACAAGATATAATATGTACAAAGAAGATCGGTATTATTGGTCTTTCTGTTGGGCAGTCTATAGCGCTAACATTAGCAATGGAACGGGGATTTGGTGAACTGCGCCTTGCTGATTTTGATGAATTAGAATTAAGTAATTTAAACCGCATTCGTACCGGGGTTGGCAATTTGGGACTTCCTAAAGTAGTAATCGCGGCCCGGGAAATTGCTGAAATAGATCCTTTCCTTAATGTAACCTGTTTTTTTGAAGGTTTAACTGAGGAAAATATGAATGATTTCTTTTTGAAAAATGGAAAGCTGGATCTCCTGGTGGATGAATGCGATGGGCTTGATATAAAAATAATGTCGCGTTTCAAGGCAAGAGCGCTTAAAATACCGGTGGTGATGGATACCAGTGACCGGGGGATGCTGGATGTGGAACGGTTTGACCTGGAACCAGACCGGCCTATATTACATGGAACAGTAGAAGATGTTGATCCTGAAAATATAAAAGGATTAACTAATGAGGAAAAAATACCCCTTGTTTTACAAATGCTGGGTATTGAAAATGTGTCATTACGAATAAAGGCTTCTATGATAGAGGTTGAACAAACCATAAATACCTGGCCGCAGCTGGCAAGCTCTGTTGCGTTAGGTGGAGCCGTAGGAGCTGATGTTTGCAGGCGTATTCTATTGAATCAGTTTCACGATTCAGGAAGATACTATATTGATCTGGATGAGCTAGTGAGTGATAAGGTACCTGAACCATTTATTTCACAAGTACCTGTTAATCCTTTTTTACCGCTCCATGCAAATGAAATGCGTTTATTAATTAAGAAGTACCAGGCAGAAAATAAAGCTGATGCCATAGCTCCTGATCATGATGTAATACGTGAATTGGTTACTGCTGCCTGCGCTGCCCCTTCAACAGGGAATGACCAGCCCTGGAAATGGTTGTATCGTGATGGGATCTTATTTCTCTATCATGACCAATACC
>NZ_DATHGC010000391.1:0-5233 GCF_035317785.1 Pedobacter sp.
AGAATATACCGACGGAACCCACAGCATTACCGGTTCTGACAGCACCTGGAAAACAACAACCGGCCCATTATTGAAGGATGGTATTTTTACCGGCGAAAAATATGATGCGCGAATGGAATTAGGTGCATGGAATAAAATCGGGTACAATGACAGTCACTGGAAAAAGGCAATTTTTGTTCGTCCGCCAACTGGTATTTTACGTCCGCAAACAGCACCTTTTGATAAAGTTACCCGGATTTTAAAACCAACTTTTGAGGGTAAAATAAAAGATTCTGTTTATGTATATCATTTAAAGGAAACTGTTTCAGGCTGGGCGGCGATAAGTGTAAAAGGTAAAGCGGGGAGTCGCCTTAAAATCAGGTATATCAGCGAGGAGGGCGAAGATTATGGTCAGTATGACAGCTATATTTTAAAGGGTTCAGGTGTGGAAAACTGGGAGCCAAAGTTTACCTGGCATGCTTTCAGAAAAATCGAGGTCACTTCTTCAGATGTAATCCTTAATCCGGAAAGTTTACAAATAAAAGATGTACATACGGACGTAGCATCAAATGGGAGTTTTGAATGTTCAAACCCGTTTCTGAATAAAATAAATGCAGCCTACATAAAAACACAAAACGCAAATTTTCATGGGAGTCTGAGCAGCGATTGTCCACACAGAGAAAGGCTTGGTTATACCGGTGACGGGCAGGCAATTGTGGTGAGCTCGATATACTCCTATGATATGCTTCAGTTTTATCGAAAATGGTTTGATGATATGGACGATGCCAGGAATAAAAAAACTGGCTTTGTGACACATACGGCACCTTTTGGCGGCGGTGGCGGCGGTCCTGCATGGGGATCGGCCTATGTGATTATGCCGTGGTCGTACTTTTCTTACTATGGCGATACCACGATATTAGAGCAGCATTATTCCGGCATGAAACAATGGATTGAGTACCTGGAAACCAGAACCGATAAAAATGGATTGGTGTCCAGGGAAGAACCTAAAGGCTGGTGTTTAGGAGAATGGTGTACCCCCACCCAGGTCCAAATTCCGGAGCCTTTGGTAAATACTGCCTACTTTTACTATGTTACGGATATTCTGACCGAAGCTGCAAAGACATTAGGCAAAAATGATGATTATTTAAGGTTCACAAATCTTGCCAAAGGGATAAAAACAAATTTTAACAAAGCCTATTATAACACCGCAAAACAAACATATTGGGAAGGCAGGCAGGGGGCTGATGTATTTGCTTTAGCTTTTGGCCTTGTACCAAAGGAAAATTACGTGCCGGTTTTCAATTCTTTATTAAATCATCTAAAAGAAATCAATTACCATTTTGACACCGGTATCCTGGGAACTCCCCTCTTATTAAAAGTACTCTCCCAAAACGGCAGGGATGATATTGCCTATCAAATCATGAATCAAAAAGATTTTCCAGGTTTTGGTTATTTACTGGATGACAAAAACAGCACGCTATGGGAATCATGGAATGGAGACGGCTCACATTGCCATCCTATGTTCGGCAGTGTTGTGGAGTGGCTCTATTCCGGTATTGCGGGCATAAAAGCTGACCCTGCAAGTGCCGGCATGAGGCATTTTATTATTGAGCCACAACCTCTTGCGGATTTAAGTTATTGTAAATCGTCTTATAACAGCTTATTTGGGAAAATACGCTCTGAGTGGAAAAAAGATAAAGAAAAAAATCTGGAGGTCCTGATTGAGATCCCTGAAAATACCTCAGCAACCTTTGTTTTGCCAGATAATAAAATGAAAGTAAAGGATGATTCCGGTCGAAATATTTTAGCAAAAAAAGTGAACAGCAAATATGAGATTGAATTTCAATCCGGAGTATACAGATTTGAAGTCTTATAAAACGAATGGGTTTTATAAGACTTCAAATGAACATCAGAAGATGGCGTTTCTATTTTACGAAAACTCTTTTTATCGCTTCCAGATAACCATACCCGTATACATTGTCTGGCTGGAGATAGCTTGTTTCCGTCCATTCATTCCAGCTGTTAATGGTGATTAATGGCACTTGTTTCGGATGAGCATCCACATAATCTTTAGCCATTTGCAGGCCCTTTGCAAAGTTTTCCGGCGTATTGTTCTTCATCACGGCACTCTTTTCTGTGCGCGGACTGTTGTCCCATCCCACGCTAATATGCGGATAATACGTAAGCTCAAATGTCTTATCTATTCTGGCCCATTCTCTTTTCACCTGTTCAAGGATATCGGTATAGTCTTTATTAACATCTGTGAAATGCACAAACTGATAGTGAGTGGCACTGGTAAAACCAAGTTTTTTAACGAAATCATTCTCAGGTGCCTTGCCCTTGCTGCCATCAACACCGCTATAATTGGTGTTTTGCGACCACATCGTCAGTTGCAATTCCAACCCTGGAAAACCCGCTTTCTGAGTCTCCGTCTTGAACCATTTTAGTGCATCTATTGTTTTTTCCAGACCGCCAAGACCCTGTATCAACTGTGGAACATCATAGATCATAAATACGGGTTTGCCATCTATTTTATAATATTGCGGAAGCTTAAAATATTTCTCGATATTGCGTTTACAGATCTTTTCAAATTCATCACGGTCTACTTTTCCTGTCCATATGACATTGTCTTCATGTACCTTATTCAAACGGGTATCCCAAACATTTACCACCTCATGATTTGCCCACATCAGGTAAAACTTCATCTTATCTTTATTCTCAGCTTTTAAAAAACCATTGTTTAATGTGGTCTCCATAAAGGGGCGGCCGTCATACCAGTACCAGTCAAAAATAAAAACATTTACTCCATGCTTTGTAGCCTCGTTTATTTCCATGCTCATGATAGCCGGGTCAGCTTCATTGACAGTACCCCAGACTGGTTTTCTGTTCCAATAGTGCCCTGGAAATCTTTCCTGTACATTCATAACCGTTTCCCATTCTCCGATGCCTGAAGGCCAGAAGGGCCGCAAACGCGGATCGTCATTTGCATAGGCCGGATATAAAAATGCAGCTATGTCGTATTTTTTGGGGGCAGCGGGTTTATTTTGAGCCGTAACAACCACACTGGACAATAGCAAAATGAGTACAGCAATTGCGCTTAAAAATGAACTACCGGATTTTTTCATGTTATAATTATTGATCTGAGTAAATTTATTTAAATTATATTATTTCGTTGTTTGATCTGCTAACGGACTAATCTTTACTGATTTAAACTTTACAGCTCCATGTTTGGCAAAAAACCATAAGAAATTTCCCTTTTGTTCCGGGGTACGGTTAACAATGCATCGTTTGCCATCTACAGACATGTCTATGATATCTCCCGTCATAATCAGGTCGATCTTAATTTTTTTTTCAAGGTCAAGAACTGCCTTGATAGCTGTATTGCCCAGCCACACCGTCTGATTAATGGCAGAGAAGCTGGTTTTGTAACCATTCGCTGCATGCTCATCGGATCTTAAATAAAATCCAAATTCATCATTTGGACCGAAGGGTTCGATCTCCATGGTGATCCTCGCATTCAGCGGAACGTTTTCAATATGGGCCGCTCCGATGCCGTTGGGCGCATCAATAAGGAGCGTGTTTTCAGCTTCAACTTTTGAAAATGAATCCTTGACAAAACTGATATTTACAGGTGTACCCTGTACTGGTATCATCTCTTCAGGAAACTTTGTTTCCAGAGTGCCGTCTGGACGCTGTATTACTTCCCGGAAAAGTGCATTTCCACCAAACAATTCACCGTGATTGTCTTTATTTTCATGTCTTGTTGGTATCCATGAAGCTGCTATCCTCCTGTCATTTTTAAAAGAAGCTGTTTTCAGTACATTAGACCAGGATTCGTTAAATGCCTGAAATTTTGGCTCCTCCCATGGGCCATACGGATTTTTAGATTTCACATAATAAGTATCCCCACCATCTCCGTAAACCAAATAGTACCATCCCTTCCATAAAAAATAATCCGGGCATTCCGGTACGGAAGCCTGTCCTGTCAGAACAGGTTCTTTGAGGTCCCAGCTTTTCAGGTCTTTCGAGACCAGGTGCACCAGACTGCCGCCCGCATGTTTTAATGCAGGGCTCTCCTGCCAGCTGGAAACAAAGAGGTGAAATTCTCCGCTCTTTTCATCAATAAAGACCTTTGGATCGCGGAAATCTCTTTTGCTGTAACCCGGGGCTGAGGTGTAAAAAGGGTTGGGTTTCTGTTTATCAAAATGAACACCGTCCTTACTGGTGGCATAACTCAGCTGCTCATTTACTTTTCCGTCCTTGTCAATTAGCCTGGTGGCATAAAATGCATAATAGGTATTGTGATAATAGGCTATTGAACCTGTACAGATGGATTTCTCCCATTCTTCATCGATTCCAAGTACCACTGGTTCCTGTTTCCATGTTTTGAGATCTGTACTTGTGCTCAGCGCCCATTGATGGCCGCCAAGCCCCTTCAGACTGGCATGATGTGCTGAATCCAGGAGCCAGTAGAAAGAAAACTTTCCATCACGGAAATAAGGCATACAATCGCCAACAAACAGGTTTCCTTTTGGCCGCCAGTACTGCAGATTTCCGGTGGACTGGATAGTGGGATCATATTTGACGCCAAGCTGCGCATAGCCAGCTGAGCTCAGGAACAGAGATAGACTCAGTGCAATTAAAAGTTTAGAGGCTAATTTTTTCATATATTTTTTTTAATAATTTTATAGACTACATAAATTACAAGTATCAGTAACGCTAAGGCGGCGATTGGCCAGATTGTAGACATCAAGTTCATGGATAAAAATTTAGTGTAAGATAGATGTTAGATTAAACATTTTAACGAGATTTATGAAGAGAATAACAATATTCCACCGGACAATCTCTCACAATCTTTTGCCGCTTGTTCGGCAAATAAAATATTCCCATTAACGGGAATATTTTATATATTTGAATCTGCCCACTTAAATCATGCCCAGGAAAACCTATCAGGGATCAACAAACGATAAGGAGCGCTCAACTCAAAAGCTCATCAATGCCGTTGGGACGGTTATTCAATCCAGGGGTTACACCGGATTAAATGCGACCAACATTGCCAGTGCTGCCGGAATGAGCAGACGGTTGATTACTTTTTATTTCGGCACGGTTGACAACCTGGTACAAACTTATGTACGTGGCAAAGATTATTGGCTCGCTGCTTCAGGGGATGCGGTCGGGCTGATCAAGGAGAACAAAGGCGAAAACACAAAACAGATACTGGATTGCCTGCTGCGAAATCAGGTGGATTATTTTT
>NZ_DATHGC010000392.1:0-4899 GCF_035317785.1 Pedobacter sp.
AAATAACAATTCATAACCTGCTTTTACGCTTACAGGCTTTAGTCCCTGTGCGGCTATTCCGCCAAGGGGCGCCAATAGTCCGGTCGCGGCTGCGCCGGCTGTAGTTTTTAAAAAATGTCTTCTGTTTTGGTGCATTTATAATTGCGGTAAATTCCCGGTGTTAAAATTAATTAGGCAACAATATCATGAATTACTTTTCCTGCAACATCAGTGAGGCGGAATGGCCTTCCCTGAAAAGGATAAGTAAACTGTTCATGGTCAAAACCAAGCTGGTTTAATATAGTAGCCTGAACATCAAAAGCATCAACTTTGCCGCTAATGCCTGAATAGCCGATCTCATCAGTCTCACCGTGTGTATATCCTTTTTTGATGCCGCCTCCGGCCATCCAGATGGTAAAGGCATCGGTATGGTGGTCCCGTCCGTTATAAGGATTTTGCACACCATTCCTGTTTTCCATCATTGGGGTACGGCCAAATTCACCGCCCCAGACGACCAGTGTCTCCTCCAGCAAACCGCGCTGTTTAAGGTCCAGCAATAAAGCGGTTATCGGTTTATCGATGCTCCTGCATTTATTTTTCAGGCCGATATTAAGGGAATTGTTGGGTCCATCTCCATGGGCATCCCATCCCCAGTCAAACAACTGCACATACCGCACTCCTTTTTCGACCAGTTTACGGGCAAGTAAAACGTTGTTGGCAAAACAGGCTTTGCCAGGCTGCGTCCCATACATTTCATGTATATACTGGGGTTCATCATTGATGTTCATGACCTCCGGTGCGGAAATCTGCATGCGGTAGGCCATTTCATATTGTGCTACGCGCGATAAGATCTCAGGATCGTTATAATTGGCATATTCCTGTTCGTTGGAAGCATTTATGGCATCGATAGACGCTTTACGCAGGTCACGACTCATGCCGTTCGGATCTTTGATGAACAGAACCGGGTCTCCCTCACTTCTGCATTGTACGCCCTGGTACACAGAGGGCAGAAACCCGCTGCCCCAGATGCTCTTTCCGGCATCCGGAAAACTGCCGCCGCTGGTCAGCACTACAAATCCCGGCAGGTTCTGGTTTTCAGTACCCAGGCCATAAGTTGCCCAGCTGCCCATGCTGGGCCGTCCCAAACGGGGGCTGCCCGTATGGATCAGCAATTGTGCCGGTGCATGATTGAACTGGTCAGTTGACACCGCTTTCAAAAAGCTCACGTCATCCACCATAGTCGAAAAGTGGGGCAAATTTTCACTGACCCAGGCCCTGCTCTGTCCATATTGAGCAAAACTGGCTTGTGGCCCAAGCATTTTAGGTACACCCGTAATGAAAGCAAATTTCTTTCCTGCAAGCAACGATTGCGGGCAGTCCTGTCCGTCCATCTTCATCAGTTCCGGCTTGTAGTCAAACAGCTCCAGCTGAGAGGGCGCACCCGCCATATGCAGGTAAATCACACTTTTGGCTTTCCCTAAAAAAGGAGGTGACTTGGGCAGCAGCGGGTGAGCAGGATCATAAAGTACGGGGTTACTGCTTTTAGAACCGAAATTACAGCCGCCAAGCAATGAACCCATTGCCAGTGCGCCGAGTCCCATGGCACTCTCTTT
The DNA here is from genome assembly GCF_035317785.1 of Pedobacter sp. GTDB lineage: Bacteria > Bacteroidota > Bacteroidia > Sphingobacteriales > Sphingobacteriaceae > Pedobacter. The sequence goes on from NZ_DATHGC010000392.1 coordinate 1,593, forward strand.
TAAAAAATGTCTGCGCGTAAATGACCTCAATTGTGTTTCCTGAGCTTCTTTTATCAGTCGGTGTGCATTTAATTCGTCTCTGGTCATCTCAATTAATTTTTCGTAATTACTTCATCCAGGTTCATCATGGCATTGGCCACGATCACCATTGCAGCGGCCTCCGCATTCCTTGTACTATCCCCTGGAAGGATTTCCGTGATTTTGGCCGGATTGGTCTTATAGTCTTTCAAAGCCGTCAGGTACAGCTTGTTCAGGATCTTCAATTTTGGACCGGCAATAGGCTTATACATCATCAGCTCATAACCCTTAGCGATCTGCGCGTTCACCTGCTTACCACCCTCTTTCTGCATCCGCCGGGCAAAATGCCGGGCCATGTCGATATAGGCTTCGTCATTTAGGGTGACCAGTGCCTGCAGCGGTGTATTCGTACGGATTCTCCTGGCGCTGCAGACGACACGCTGTGCACCATCAAAAGCAACCATGGAAGGATAAGGAGCAGTTCTTTTCCAATACGTATAGACAGCCCTGCGGTATTGATCTTCACCGGCAGAAGTATTCCATCTCGCTCCATTATACGGAGAATTCCAGATGCCTTCAGGCTGCCATGGCATTACACCCGCTCCATACATTTTAGGGCTGAGCATACCGCATGCAGAAAGATGCTGGTCACGCAGCTGCTCAGCACTTAGCCTGATCCTTGGGGCCCTCGCATAAAACTTGTTAAACAGGTCTTTCTTTTTCATTTCTTCCGAAACTTTTGAATCCTGCCGGTAGGTCGCACTCATTACCATCTCTTTGACCAGTCTTTTGAGGCTCCATTTATAATCATTCATCAGTTGCCATGACAGGTGGTCGAGCAATTGCTGATGTGTAGGGTTCATGCCCTGTGTGCCCATATCTTCGAGGGTTTCTACGATTCCTGTTCCAAAAAGCTGCTCCCAAAGACGGTTCACTATGGTTCTCGACAGTAGCGGGTTACGTTTATCGGTGAGCCACATGGCCAGTCCCAGACGGTTCTTCGGCGCACCTGCAGGCATCGCATACGCCAGCGACTTTGGTACCCCGGCCCCTACCTCAGCACCCGGAGTTATCCATGCACCGCGCTTGAATACAAACGTTTTACGGGACCTGTTTGCCGGATTTTCCACCATGACCGGCACTGCCTGCGGGTTACTGTTCAGCAAGGTCCAGAAACGTTCTTTGTTTTCTTCATAACCAGGTTTACCAGCCCCGGGAAACTGCGTTCCAAAGCGGAACCAGTCAAAATAGACCACGACCTCATCTTTGTTTGTTGCAGCCGGATTCTGGTACCTCAGGTAAACATCGTGGATGCCCTGCTGCATTTTCAGCTCAATTGGCAGATTCCGGTACCCCGGTCCCTCCGGCACTTTCCAGCTGGCCAATAGAGGCCCGTCAGGCTTGTCCATGTGCAACTGCATCATTCCACCTGCTTTGCCTGTAGAATACCTGTAGATCAGCTGATCCACATGATTGAGGTCAACCCGGGAAATCCTTGCGACCGCATTGTTCTTAAAAAATAAGGCGATGTTGTTATTTCCAATGACTGCATTGCTCAGGCTATCCGTGGTGGTGGAGTTAATGACAGGCTGGCCCGTTTTCAGGAATTTATAGATCTCTTTGGATTGCTTCAGGGAAACATTTTCCTTCAGCCAGGTAGTTAAAGAGTCGAGTTTTTTAGCAGAGGCCTCATCGTATTGCCTCAGCAATGGGTATTCCGACTGGATATCTTCATCCCGGGTATTGTTGAAATAAGCCATGAACTTATAGAATTCATCGTGCTTAAATGGATCGTAAGGATGGCTATGGCATTGCACGCAGGCAAATGTGGTACTCAGCAGTCCTTCCCAGGTAGTATTTACCCGGTCCAGCACTGCAGCTACTCTGAATTCTTCGTTATTTGTCCCGCCTTCATCATTGCTCATTGCATTGCGGTGAAAGGCCGTTGCAATGTACTGCTGATCTGTAGCATCAGGCAAAAAATCTCCCGCTATCTGTTCAGTAATGAAACGGTTGTAAGGCATATCCGCATTAAATGCCCTGATCACCCAATCCCTGTATTGCCATATGTTTCTGCCCCCGTCGGATTCATAACCCTTTGTATCTGCATAGCGGGCAATGTCCAGCCACATCGACGCCCATTTTTCCCCGAAACGCGGAGAGGCCAGCAAAGCATCCACCAAAACTTCATAGGCTTTGTCATTGTCTTTCGCTGTCAGGTATTGTCTGGACAATTTTTCCGGCGCTGACATTCCGATCAGGTCCAGACTGGCCCTTCGCAGTAAGGTAGCCCTATCTGCCATACCTGAAGGTTTCAGTTCATTCTCCTCCAGTTTTTCATAGATAAAATGGTCTATGTCATTTTTGATCCATTCATCGCCTTCATCAGGCACCTCAACTTCCTTTACCGGAAGATAAGCCCAGTGATCGCCCCATTTGGCGCCCTGTTTTATCCAGCGTTTAAAAATATCGATTTCCTCACTGCCCAGCGCATCATGCTTGTAGGGCATACGCTCTTCCGGATCTTTACTTTCCAATCGCTTGATGAGCTCACTTCTCTCGGGGTCACCCGGAATGATTGCCGGCTTCCCACTTTTGTTTACGGCAAGCGCTTCATCGTGAAAAAGTAAGCTAAAACCCGCCTGTTTCTTCACGCCGCCATGGCAGGAAATACATTTCTTGTTGATGATCGGTTTGACCTCTGTGTTAAAATCTACAGCTTTGTCATAAGACATCAGCAGTGAGCACAGAATGACCACCAAAAAAAGGACAAGCAAAACAACTAGTTTCTTGTTGCGAAAAAATTTCATAAGGACATTACTATATCTGGCTTCAATGTGTTCATGTAACTTACTAAGTTTTTATATAAAAACCTAAGGATCAACTCAAAAGTTTTTAACACCGGGCACCCAAAATAGTAAAAAAACCCCTTTAAGAGACAAAGCAAACCTTTGCGTGATTTTTCGTTATCAAGCGCTGTATATTTAAAAAAACTTTGAAAATCAACAATTATAAGCTCATAAACTGAACCGTTGAATACGCACAGCATTCAAAATGGCAAGCAGCGCTACGCCTACATCAGCGATCACGGCTTCCCAAAGGTTGGCCACGCCAAATGCGCCAAAGAAAAGTACGGCAACTTTTACTGCCATGGCTAAAACAATGTTTTGCCAGACTATATTTCGGGTCAGTTTCCCGATCTTCACTGCTGCAACGATCTTCAAAATCTGGTCGTTCTGTATCACGATATCGGCTGTCTCTATAGCCGCATCACTTCCCAGTCCACCCA
>NZ_DATHGC010000393.1:0-4218 GCF_035317785.1 Pedobacter sp.
AAATAAATGCCGCCTTTTGCTTCCTGCCAGGTAAAATTTTGCTGAACATAACGATAAGCATCATTGATCGCCTCTTTACTCAAAGGTACATTCAAGGCTTCGTTCGCGGCATAATTTACCTGGTACAATGAGGTAGGCGTTAAAAAGGCAAGCGTAGTCTTGTCCGGCGAGTTCGTTATAAATTCACCCTGGATCCTTTCCTCAGGATCTTGTCTTTTAAGGACATAGACTTTAGCGTTTACATTGGCTACGAAGAAATCATTGTTGATCACATAACCGTTTCTGCCTACTTGATTAGCTCCTTTAGTATATTTTGTGTCCAGTTTTCCGCTGGATGCCCTGTACAGGCTGGCCACATCCAGCTTGCCCTCTTTCAAAGCAATAATAAAAAAGGGAGCAGTCAATCCCGAATTGTCTGCTATCTGAGCCAAAATTGCTGTCTTTTGCGTGTTGACAAATTGAGCAAATGCAAATTTTCCAATGCCGCCCGCACTATCAGATTCACTGATTTTAATATTAATGAGCGTATCCCTGAATTTTATTGAAAAAGCTTCTTTTGCATCCGATCCTTCCTTTTCATCCCCCTTATACTTCACAATTCTAAGCGCGGTATCTCCCGGCTCAGCGCTTTCGTTAAATTTTTCAGTAACGGTTAATGGTCTGGGTACATAAGTAGCCGAAATCTCTTTGTTGCCGCAACTATATACAATAGCTGAAACTGCAATCAGGTACAATACTTTTTTCATTTGTTTATATTGGTTTTTTGTTTGTTTTATTTAAAGGAAATTTTAAGTTTCATGTAAAATTAAAATTTGTCATGAATTATAAGCAACAAAATGAAAAATAACAACATTATTACCTGAAGAAAGCCAATTGCCCTAAAAAGAAACAGGGGTAAGCTTTGTGAGCTACCCCTGTTATTAGATGGTTGATCCACCACAGATCAACCTAAACCAAACAAACCACATCTATAACGCAGGATATTGTAAAAAAGTTTTAAATAGTTAAAAAAAATTATCGTTTTATATTTACAACTTTACGAAGATATATGAAACCCTTAAAACGGATCGGAATAAGCTATAGTGAAACCAATTTTCAAAATTACTGGAGCTGGTTCACACCCGGAGAACTTGGAAGTGATGTCGAGCTCCTGGAGTTGTCTTTTGAACGCGGCAATACAGCCGACATTTATAAATGTGACGGCTTTGTGCTGACCGGAGGCATAGATGTTTTGCCGTCTATATTCGGAGGAGCAGCCAAATACCCTTACATGCCGGATTCGTTTTTACCAGAGCGTGATGAGTTTGAGCGGCAGATCTATGAATTTTCCCAGGACCAGAAACTGCCGGTGCTGGGCATCTGCAGGGGTATGCAGTATATCAATATTCTTGAGGGAGGTAAAGTATTTGAAGACAACGGGGAGGAGGCACACCTGGTACATAAGAAAGCAGCAGAAGACAAGATACATACAGTCAATATCAGACCGGAAACGCTGCTGTACAGCACTACGGGAATTGAACAGGCTGAAGTAAACAGTGCCCATCACCAGGCAGTTGATCCCCGGTATTTAGGCAATAACCTCATGGCCAGCGCTTACTCAGGCACAAAAGACGGGATTATCGAAGCACTTGAATTCGAAGACAAGGCAGATAAAGCCTTTATGCTTGCCGTACAATGGCATCCCGAGCGGATGAAATCAAAGTCGTCCAATCCGCTTTCGCAAAAAGTAAAAGAAGCATTTCTGAAAGCAGTAAGAGCCACCTAAGAGGTTTCCCTCAGGTCTGTCTTTTTTATCCAGCCTTTGGTGACTGCCCCGTCCGTCGTAGTGACCGTTATGTAAATAAAACCATTCTGTTCATCAATACTTTCAATCTTTGCATTGGTCCACAATGGCAGAACCGCATCCTTCTTGCTTGCAGGATCAGGGCCGACATAGAAGTAAATGACGCCTTTAGGGATTTGGTACTTTTTACCCTCACTGGTGATCACAGCCTCCGGTGTTTTTTCTTTAACAATAGGAGGTGCTTTTGGAGGCGCTTGTTTCACCGCACCCGTACCGGTTTGCCGCTCAAACTCCTTTTGCAAACTGTCCACCTCGGTATTTGCCTTTAAAACGGAAGAATCCGGTATGATAGGCTTTATAATAGCGGCGGTATCGGTTTCTGGTACATCCTGAGGTGCAGCAACAACAGTATCCGTTGTAACCGTGTTCAGGCTGTCGGCGTAAGCATCCAGCTGTCTTTTATTGACATCAGTGAGATACACCGAATAGCCGGCAAACAGACTCAAAGCAACCAGTGCAAGAATCATTACATAAAAGATAGGCTTAGAGATCCTGACCACATCCGCTGGCAGATCTGACGAAACCGGAATCATCACCGGAGCCGGTTCGGCAGCTGCAGTAACTGGCTCAGTTACCATCGGCAGCTCATTTTCAAGACTGTTTTGCAAGATCGCTTCCTGCAGGATCAGTCCATTCGCGTATCTTTTCTCAGGTGCCTTTTCCAGACATTTTTTGATCACATTGATCAGCCAGACCGGGACATTCATCTCCTTCGTTTTCACCTCTTCAGACCAGCTTTCAGGCAAATGCTTACGGCGCAGTGACAGCAGGTCAGGCACGGGCTTCTCCATGTGCGACAGCATCACGGCATTTCGTGAAGTTTCCCCTTTATTGAGCTGCGGAAAAGGAACCGTCCCCGCCAGCAGTTCATAAAGGATCACGCCATAACTGTACACATCAGTCTGAAAGAACATCTCCCCGTCATGCTGCTCAGGCGCCATAAATTCGACTGCACCCGCATGGCGGATACTGCTGCGGCGCTGTTCATCAGACATCACCGCCAGCCCAAAATCAAAAAGGATATAGTTTCCGGTAGCCGTATTAAACTTTACATTATTGCTCTTAATGTCCCCATGCTTTACACCTACCTTATGGCAGTGCGCCAGCGCGCTGGCCAGCTGATCTGCCAGCTTTATCGTTTCCCGGACTGTAAAAATTGGACTATGCGGCGGTTTCAGCAGGTCTTCCAGGTCAGGACCTTCTATATACTCCATTTCTATGAAAGGAAATGAACCGCTTTCGGTCAGACCGGAATTCAGGATCTTGACTACATTCGGATTCGGGACCTCGTTTACTTTTTTTAGTTTTTCCACTTCATTTTTAAAATTCCTGAAGTGCTTATCATCCGCGTTCTCTGTATGAATAGGAGTGGGCAGTATTTTTACAGCCGTAATGATCTCACCCATTCTTTTACCCTTATAAACAGATCCCTGCCCGCCGGTGCGCAGTGCGCCCATGTTTTCCAATCCTTCTGTTATGGTAAATACTTTGCTCATAGTGTAGGTAATTATAGTTTAAAAATACGGTACATCATCAACTAATCCGTCTTTTGTTTTCTTCTTTTTTTTAGGATCGGCATTGTTGTTTTTTCCTGCAGATGAATCGGCAGGTTTCGTTTCCGGTAACTGCTTCACCGCAGGTGGTTTTGCACTGTTCAGCGTGTCCTTCCCGGCAGGTAAAACAATGGTCTTGTTTTGATTGCCGTCTACCTCTTTTTTGTTAAAAGAAGAACCAATAGCAAAAGCACCTATAAAAACAACAGGCAGCGCAGCGGCAATGATCAATATCCTCGGCCTCGCCGTCCGTTCATAACGGTCTACCTTATTTCGAAGTACCGCATTTTCCCTCTGCAAAGCCATAATATGTCCGCTTCCATCTTCTTTACTGAGCATGCCGTTGCAAACAGCCTCATAAAGTTCAGTCCCGTCCTTATATCTTTTTTCCGGTAATTTCTCCAGGCACCTGCCGATCACCTCCAGCAGCCAGCCGGGCACCTGCATCTCCGCTACTTTTTTATCATCAGGCCAGTCTGCGGGCAAATGAGCCTTACGCAGTTCCAGCAGGTCCGGTACCGGTTTTTCAATGTGGGCGACCATCACCAGGTTACGCGCAGACTCATGCTTATTGACCAGTGGGAAAGGAACAGTTCCCGCAAGCAGTTCATACAGCACTACTCCATAGCTGTAAACGTCAGTCTGGAACAGCATTTTCCCGTTATACTGCTCAGGAGCCATAAATTCTACCGCACCGGCATTGCGCAGACTGGACCTTCGCTGCTCATCAGACATGATCGCCAAACCAAAATCCAGCAAAATATAATTACCGGTAGCCGTGTTGAACTTGACGTTGTTGCTCTTGATGTCTCCGTGCCTTAC
>NZ_DATHGC010000394.1:0-22988 GCF_035317785.1 Pedobacter sp.
AGAAAAGCACCACTATTAATGCCGCTTATAAGTACAATTATCCCAATGCATTTGTACAAACGCCAGAGGGTTTGGTTCTCGACTATTCTAAGCTGGTTTATAGCAGGGGCAAGGTGAGTACGCCCTGCGCGGCGAAAGTAACAGCCGTAGCAGGCGGGTTGCAGTTTACCTGGCAAAACGCTGTACAAAACGAATTCAATTTATTTGCGGACAGGGCGACTTTCGTGGTTTACAATGTGGAAAAGCATATTGCGGTGATTAAACAAAATGTGGCGCTAAGGAAGGATATCGGTTATGTTTTTGAATTGCCGGAGGATTTTGCTGGTGATGAGCTGCATTGTTATATGAGTTTTAACAGTGCAAATGGGAAGGTAGTAGGGGATAGTGTGTGGTGTGGATAATTTTCTTAAATTTATTATTATGAAAGCAATAAAAGCCCTTATTACCACCTCTATCTTGGTAGCTGCAGCCAGCGTGGCGAGTGCTCAGGATAAGACTGACAGTATAAAAGTTTATTACGAATCAGAAAAGCCTTTTCATCATCATGCTGATAGTCTGGAATATTACATTGACAGTGTTTTGGTAAAAAACGCGAATATGGGAATGTTTGAGCCCATCCAGATTGAAAATATCAATATTGTAAAAGGATATAAAATCTATATTACGCTCAAAAAAGATGTACCTTTTAACCTGGTTACCTTTCAATCGCTCGGTGACAAATACCTAAAACGTAAAAAAGCTACAGGTGTGATTTATACGGTTGATGGAAAACTGGTAACAGATGCAGAGGCCCTGATCAACGAAAAGCATATTCTGAGCATTAGTATTGCGGCTGATCAACTGATATCAAGCCTGCCGGGCGTGAAAGTTACTATCCTGAAAGTATTGACCAGGTCTAAGGAAAATATTGAAAAGGCAAATACGGTTTATATCCGGGGATTAGGCTCGAGATAGAAAGTATGCTCAAGAAATAAGCCTGTAAAATTACTGGAAAAAGTCTGAGAAACCGTGTTCCATATTAGTTTTCGAGGCTAAACGTGGAGGTAATGACTAGTCCCGCTTGCATCTTACATTCGTAAAACTACCGCCACCGTAGCCTGTTTCTTCGCTAATTACTAAGTTGCTGGCTTCCTGAAGAGTTTTATCGCATACTGTTCTGGTTTTTTGAGATCCCGGACCTGTGATGGTGCACTTCCAGCAGCCTACGCTATCGTCTTTGGTACAGGAACTTGGTAAAAAAATAATCAGGATTAAAGTAGACCGTAAAATAAGTTTGGTCATGACAGCGAAATTTGCGTAAATATAAAGTTTATTTTGAAGCGAATAACCAGGAGCATCAGCCATTAATGATTAAGTTAGCGGCCAATTTTTAGCATCCGTTCTTGAAATGGAAAATGATGGTCATACTCATTCATTCTCCATTTTTAAAGTTATCTCGAAGTTCCTTAAGCTGTTCGAATGTCAATTCTCTTACCTTTATTGTGAAATCATCTACCCAAACATTTGATGCTGTCTGACTTTGTAATGCTAATAAAGATTCCTTTCCATCTAAGATTATTCTTTTCTCATTTTTCTCAATTATCCATGAACCAAAATCTTTGCCTGAATAATTGTCCGAGAGTAGTGTTTGGTCTGAAAGAAAGTATTTGAATGTATCGTAGATAAATTTATTGAGCGGATTATTAAGTTGTTTCTCTATGTCAAACGCATAAGACAGACAAGTTTCTATCGCTCTGTCCAGATCATGATCGGTTGTGCCTGCTTTTCTTCCAAAAGTATCAGTAAGTTCTACTTTATAAACGTTGTTTGAGACTTCATCAAAGTTCACGGTCCATTTGTCTGCCAATTCAGTTTTTTTTCTAAGCATTTTTCAGTAGTTAAGCCATGACATTAACAGTGGCTTTCCTTTTATTGACATCAGAATATCATTAACTTCATCTAACTGTTTTTGATCAGGTGCTTTTGTACAAATAAATGTAGCAAAGACAAAATTCTTTCCGTCTGAAATATGCCAGATAGAAATATGAGGAAAATTATCGTTGGAAAATCGTGCGTTGCCAAAGATTCCGTAGCTGCAATTTCCCGATGCTTCACTTTGTAAATCCCCGAATTCATTTTTTAGCCCTATGTTCTTCGATAAGTCAACTAAATCGGATAAATTTGGATTAGGAAACTTTCCAGATAAATATTCTGCTAGTGAAATCTGTAATACTCCAGAGTCCTCGATAGCCATATTGGTAAACGTTGGTGGACCGTTTGGATTATCTGCTGAAATATCTTTCCAATCATAGGGGAGGTTAATATTAAGTTTTTTCAATCTTTTATCCATTGGAAATATCTTCTTTTTTAGGTTTGAAAACGTTGATCTTCTAAAAATAGAAAAATAATCCTTAGTCCGAAATTGTTGGAATTGCTAGCAAAATCAGGATATGGGCCTAAAATAAATTTTAAGATATTATTTTAATTACCACTCTTCTAGAGTTTTAAGGTCAGATAAGTTTTTTTTATTGCATTTTACTACCGCTCATAACTTCAATTGACATAAGTTAGCCACAATCAAAAGGGGTATTAAATTTTAAAACATAGATATATAGAGAGTTAATATTATAATTTTGCGAAATCTTCAAAAATATTGAAGCATTTAGCACCAAGAGCTTTGTTCGGCGAAAACTGGTAATTTAAAACGACACAAAGGGATAGGTGAAATAGTGCTCGCGTGTGAAAACGTGGGCCTATCTATTCGTTGTCGTGGGTATACCAGTACCTCGCCGGAGCGTTTAGGTAGGTACCCACGTTTTTGCATTTGTACTGGTCTTTCAAGAGTGGTATAGTCCCTGAGAGGCACAATCTCTTGGCCGCGTAGTTACGGAATAGTGCAATACAATTTGGTTCTTCCTTTTTTAAAGTTCAATTATAATATCAGTTCTGATAATTAGTGGACAGTATGGAGCAAATATTAGAAAAGCACGTTCAGGTAAGGGATATCAATTATCTCCTTCAAAAGGTAGTAGATAAATATGATCCATTGCAGATCTACTGTTTTCATAAGGACGAGCAATCGAGAAAAGTGACTGGTTGCTTTGGTGATTTCCAGGATGCTGGGCATTGCGATTATTGGCTGCTGATGGTTACAGAAGGTGGTTCCCGGATTGAAAATGCTGTTCAGGACTTTGCTAATGCGCACTATGATTTTGGAAAAATCACCATACTCGCCCATGGCAAGGAGGGTATCTACAAATCTATCAATGATGGTTACAGATTCTTTGCAAATGTATATAGCACCGGAAAGTTGCTTTATAACCGGCAGTTTGCCATCAATACCTTGGTTCCTTATTCGTCTGCCTTATCTGGCGATAAGGAAAGATTGAAACAAAGATTCGCGGAAGGTATTTCCAGAGCCGAAGGCTTTCTACATGGCGCGATAGAGTGCCTTGGTAGCAAGAAATATAATGTCTGTGCTTTTATGTTGCATCAGACTGTTGAACAGTGTTGCATAGCACTGATTGGATTACACATGGATTATCGGTGTGATATCCATAATCTGCATCGATTACTGATGCTGTGTCGATGTTTTTCAGATGTGCCTTATAATTTGTTTATTACCGATAAAGAAGAATATAGGATCATTTTTGAGAAGTTGGTCAAGAGTTATAGTAATGCGAGGTACGTGGCAGATTTTAAAATTGAGGAAATTGAAATTGACTTGCTTATCGATAGAATTTCGAGTCTTCTAGAATTCACTAAGTCTTTTAAGGAAGCCTCGGCTTTTTAACTAAGTTTAGGTGTCAAAAAGTGTTTCCAAAGTTTATCATCCAACCTTCCCCAATATTTATCAGTAACCTCACTTATGAAATGGCTGTGACCCCCAAATTTTTCGGTTACCATATCACTTATTTGTTTGGCTGATAGACCCGATTTTATAAATATCGATGCTGGTAGTGTTGAAAACCAAAACTCTACTTGTGGAATGGTGTCAAAAAAAGCAGTTACGTCTTCTTTTATATAATTAGAACCTAGTACTAAGCAGTATATATTACTCATTATCATCTCCTTCTCGTAAAAGCTGATTTGTTGGTGGAACCAAATCAACGGGTTTTATAATAAAATCGGATCCTTTTTGCGTAATCATGTCCAATTTTTTATCTTCTAATCTGTAATTTTCTGATTGCAACAGTCTAGGATCTTTAAATATTAGAATAAGATATATTACAAAATTAAAAACTATAACTAAAATGAATGCCCCTATTAAGACATAACGGATAATTTGATCATCTGAAATTGTAAAAAATGTAAATAAGAATATAAAAATTAATCCGCTAACCCAGACGAAAGGCGCAAAAGCATTGGACTTATATCCTGCCTTAATATAATTAGTGAGATTTGACCAATTTTGTTCTATTAACATTCAATCATAAAGGTATAAACTTTTTATATCTTAATATTATGAAAGATTAGCCGCTTTGAAAATATCAAAGAATAATACTGGGGTATTATTAACTTTTATCTCTAAAATGTTTAAGTGAAAATAGTAATTTGATAACCAAAGTGGAGTAATGTTTCGAAATTCTATTTGATGCTTGATCAAATGGCTTGTTTGAAGCGAATATTTATATCGACTCTCCCGCATCTCTACGTTCTTGAATCTTTCTTTTTATTCTTTCTTTGATGGCTTTTTGCTTGGGAGTATCTTTACGAGAGGAAAAATCCCACTCTTTAGGTTTTGGCTTTAAGTTAAGCTTCATAAATACGAATAATACAGCCATTACAAGGGCGCATATTCCATCTACATACTTCCATTCATTCTTAGAAAAACCTAGTTTAAATATTGGATTGAATATGATTATTAATACAACATATACTAGTGAAATGTATTTATATTCTGAGTTAGCAACAGTTGAAAGTATAAACAAGCACCCTATAATTACAAACACACGAAGAAATTGGTAGTAGCCATAAGGCATTTTGAATATACCAATGATTAATATAACACACAATATTATATGTGCAACTAGTGTAGTAGTTTTATCAGTAGATGTCATACGCTATATTTTTATTGAATTATAAAGGTTAGGCAAGTTTTAATCACTTACAATCATGCATTATTTTTCTATTGTATTATTTAAGTCTTGTCAACTACATTGAAGAAATCAGTTCCTACTATATGGACCAAGGTACATAAGAGTCTTATCGTCTTCTAAATAAACTTCAAAATATCTTCTATCATCAATATTGAATGGGATTCTTTTCCCAATGTCAGTATTGATAAGCAAAAGTTCTTCAATAACATCGATTGCAGCACCACCAACTTCTTCAACCCGTAATTCGTAAAGATACTGTTCGTGATGTAATGAGTCTGCTAATTTTACAAGTCGCAGGGTTCTTTCAATTCCCATTGGAATATCTGAATTTTTATAAGCTTTAAGAGCCCCTTTGGCATTTTGAACATTTAGTAGCTGTTCATTTTTTGCATCATTTGCTAAATGAAATCTATGCGCATATATTGTTAGTGACATACTTCGTTATTTATTAAAGTTAAAAATTGGCATCTTCAAGAAATAGTCTCAAATTTACCTAGGTAAGCTTTTTACTTTTATAATTTGACCATTATTATTGAACATACTGAAACCTTCGTCTTCTTCCCATACATATTTATTTCCTGTTTTAGTATCCAAAATTATTCCCGACTGAGTTGGGACATACCTGCCAACACCATAAGATATTTTGTCATAGATGCCGTACAGAATTATGACGAAAGCAATAAAGGCTATAAGAAATAAAGACTTAAAGATGTTGTTTATCATATGCTTGGTGTTTTAAAAAAGTTTCCTAATACTCCTATATAATAGGTTTTAATGGATTTATGAGAGCGCAAATCATAGTTGCTATCTGAATACACAGAAAATATTAACCCGTTAAAGTCTCTACCTATTCCGCTATGTCCTGTTTGATGTAGATAAGACCCAAATGAACTTCTTGATGGATTAGTACTTATAAGTATTAGTAATGATATAATTACTACATAATGTTTTCTTTTGAGATCTTTCATAGAAGTCTATCACTTACAATCATACATTATTTTTTCTATTGTATTTTTTAAGTCCTTCCAATCAAGACCTTCTGGATATTGTTTTTTGATACTTCTAGTAAGGCATGAAGCTATTTTAAACCTATCATTAAAGTCTGGATAATATTTAATAAGAGATTCGTCTTCAACAAAGCGTGTAATTAAAAACTCCTCGAATTTAGGTGTCCAACCCTCCATTTTGCCTGTGACAAATATTGGAGCCATACATATTTTAAAGTTCTTTTCTATTTCTTTATTGACCGGATCGTTTGTTTTCGGAATTCCCTTTGGGAAAGACAGCTTAATTTTTCCTACCATGCAATCTGACACAATTCTTTTCTGATCTATGCTAAAGGGGAAGCCCAATGAATCTAGCGTGTACCAAACTTTATCCCTCAATATAAGGGTATTCTCGGAATTCCATTTTATTGGTTCTTTATTGGCTTGATGCTTTGCGAATCCACTGATGAATGAGCCTCCTATGAAAAATACGAGAAGCAACAAGTAATTTCTAATCGAAAGGAACTTAGTGAGTTTAGGGTTTTTTAGTAGTAGATTTAATAGGTGTCCTAGAGCAAATAGAATGGACAGACCTACAAACATAGAAATTATCTTATCTGAAGATTCAGGGGAAAGATTGAACATAATTTGATCGCTGTAATTTGATTTAATAAAATAAGGGATAGACTGTAATAACTTAAAGCCACTCAGGGTTAAGACTCATTTTCATGCTTAAAGATTTCGCCAAGCCTTTTACAGCATGCTGCATCATTTATTTGCATGGTATTTATTGTCGTAATTCAAGCAACACTAAATTATTCCAATTTTTTCCTATGCTATTCCCATAGCAGTATTCCAAAAGTAACTAACTTTTCAATTGTAACTATAACTAATACTTAAAGAATTATGTAAAAACAAAAAAAATAATTACGACTATAAGAATAGGCTATTGATTTTATATATTAACAATCTAATATTATTATCGAAATGAAATCGGCTATAAAAGACGAAAAGGACACCGGCTACAGCGACTTAAGGTATTTATGTAATTTTCCAGGTCGCAATCATACCTGAGGTACAACTGAGGAACATTCGCAGCTTTATAACCTATTGACATTTCATTTGTTGGCTGAACTATGAATTCAGTTCTTTTGTAATGGTCAAAACATAATCACTATATCTTAATGTCTGGTCGAATTGAATCTTCGATAAAAAAATTAGTACGTGACCACTCAGATTAAACCAATGAGCAGATCATAATTATTTAGTCTCAGTGAGACCCATTCTAGAAATAATATCAATGGTAGAGTCTTCCGTTCTTATCTCAATTGAATTACCATTTTTATTAATCTCTTTAAGGACAATAATAGAACCAGATTCGCCCATTGATTGAACCAATGAAATAGACGAGATTGATATAACATATCGGTTTTTGTATTTATCATAAACGTCTATGAACTGATGGGGATTCCAATTGATTATTTCTGCCTTAGTATCAAGGTATTTTTTAAGGATATACAATTTATATATTTGCCAATGCTCATTATCGTCATCCTGTATGATAAAAACATGTCCCAGTAAATCATTTGGGTAACTTATCCTATCTTTAAATCTATCAAAAGCAATAGGATCGTCCTGATAGGCTCTTTTACGTGTTTCATTTTCTATTATTTTTGCTATTTGTTGCATGGCTATATTTTTGATTTAAAATGTTGCTTAAGATGATATATTAACTGTTTACGATCTGAGCTTAGCTATATGTTGCCTAACTCATACTATTCAACCTTTAATAATGTATTATGAATCAATCGTAAATCTTTCATAATTAATTAATTAAATGAAATAATATACAAATTACGGCAACAAACTTGATAAGTTCGTTTAATGAACTATGCAATTTTTCCACAATAAATCGAAGGTAATCATCCTAGTGTGCCCTTAACACTAAGTAAAATATTTTCCAAAATATTTATATCTCTCACCTTTTTTCTGAATATCTTAGCAATAACTTATTAATTAAATTAACGTTGCTCAAGATGAAGAGATATCATCCCTGCTTTGATCAGCTGATAGAACACCTATTGGCTTTCCTGCCAAACATAGATCCCAGGTTTTCGGATTTGCTCCGGCCTCTGCTTACCGCACCATTTACCGTAAAAGACGACCTGCTCATTCTCAAACCTGGCGACATCGCCGATTACGCTTTTTGGCCGGTAGAGGGCTTTATCAGATCTTATAGGAAATACAAGCCCGATGAGGACAGAGAATATTACGAGCAAAAGACCACCAGTATATCATCTCCGGAAAAAATATCCCTGTGCTCAAACAGTTACATGAACCGTAAGCCGGTTGATTTCTATGTGGAAATACCGAAAGGAAGTACAATGGTTGCTTTTAGCCATACGGCTTTTCAAATAATCGGCAGTAAGATACCCCAGGTGGCTACTCTGGCGCTAAACATCCTCAGCGATGCGGAAGATGACTGGCAAAAAAGGGTAGAGATCTGCCAGGTTAAAGGGCTGGAAGGCTATAGAACTTTCTTAGATGCGTTCACAGAGGTTGAGTCCTTCATATACCTAAAGCATATCGCTTCCTGTATCGGCATGTCGCCGGAGCATTTGAGCAGGATCAGAAAAGAGGGCGGCTTTGGCGATGATCATTTAAGGCGTTAGTGATGTCCTGACGTTTTTGAGAGTTGACGATCCGTTGAGATTGATATTTATCAATTGCAGATAAATTTTGGCTGTGTTAATTTTAGGTTAATTAATAAACTGGGTTATAGATAACCTTATTTCATAATTAAACCTATTTAGATGTTAAAACGCCAACTCATCAACATTCTGGGCTCGCTCCATCCGGTAGGCATGGGCTACCAACAGTTTATTGAAACGGATAATCCGTTTATTTACCGCACGGTCAAAAAGGGTGCACTGATATTGCTGCCCGGCAAGGATGCCCATGACCTGCATTTCATCGGCAGGGGACTTTTTAAACTGTACCACTACAATGCGCGGGCGGAGCAATTGGTTACCGGTTTCTTCGGTGAAGATTCTTTCATGATGCTGCCCAATGATTTTTATGATGGTTCTAAAAATGAGACCAATTACCTGTGTGCCCTGGAAGACAGCGAGCTGCTCACCATTTGCCGCAGGGATATGGAACTGATCTATCCCCGGTTCCCGGAATCGAGGATCCACAATGACCGCATCAGGAGTAAGATCTCGCAGGGCATTGCGGACCATGTGATCTTGCTGCTGGCACAGAAAGATGACCGGTATGGCTTGTACGCGAGTCTTCATCCAAATATTGCCTTTAGGCTTCCCGGTCATCTTTTAAGTAATCACTTGGGGATATGTTCTAAGACACTGAACCGGGGTAAAAGGTTATTCTTATTGGGCAATAAAGGCCGAAGGGAGAATTTTGTCCGTTGATTTGATTTTGCTTTTGTGATCTGACGAAATTGAATATATTTGCTTTGTATGGACTATATAGAGATTCGCGGTTACAAATCAATTAAAGATGCCAAAATTGACCTTAAGCCCGTTAATATTCTGATTGGTGCCAATGGTTCTGGTAAAAGTAATTTTGTCTCTTTTTTTGAGTTCTTAAATAATCTTTATGAGCGTAAACTTACCGAGTACATTAACTTACGGGGTGGGGTCGAACGCATACTTCATAAGGGTACTGAAATCACCGATACCCTATATTTTAGAACTGAATTTAAAAATGGTTTAAATGGCTATACCGCCAAGCTAAAAAAAGCAGATGAAGGGTTCATATTTACTGATGAAAATCTTCCTTATAAAGGGAGTGATGGACGGAATATTGCTAATTTTAGTAATGAAGCGCGAATTAAAATAACCGATAACTATCGTGCTAAATATGTGATGGAATATCTTAATAATCTTAAGAAATACCATTTTCATGATATTGGCAGGAACTCACCATTTACTAAAATGAGTCACATACAAGATGATGCTTATTTTCTTTATCAAAATGGGGAGAATGTTGCTGCGTTTCTTTTTTTCATCAGGACAAATCATCAGATCGTATACAATCGGATTATTAAGGTAATCCAAAGTATTGCGCCTTACTTTTCTGACTTTTTCTTTCAGCCAAATGAAAATGGCTTTATCAGATTGCAATGGCAAGACAAATACAGTTCGACTACTTATGGTGTTGGTGATCTGTCAGACGGAACGATAAGGTTTATTGCACTGACGACATTATTTTTGCAGCCAACTCTTCCCGATAGTATTATTATAGATGAGCCTGAACTTGGTTTACATCCTTTTGCGATAGCTAAACTAGCCGGGATGATACAGTCTGCTGCTGAAAAAGGGTGCCAGGTTATTGTTGCCACCCAATCTACTGACCTAATAGCCCACTTCCAGCCGGAAGATATCATTACGGTTGATCAGATAGAGGGTGAAAGTAAGTTTCATCGTTTAGATTCGGCTTCTCTCTCTGTTTGGTTAAACGATTATACTATAGATGATCTTTGGAAAAGAGCTATTATTAAAGGAGGACAACCGCAATAGTTTGAAATGAAAAGAATCATTATTATATGCGAGGGTCAGACGGAACAGGAGTTTTGTAAAGATGTGCTTTATCCTTATCTTTTTGCAAGAGGAATTTTAATATTACATCCGCTGATTAAAAAATCCAATGGCGGCATCGTTTCATGGTATCATTTGAAAAAACAAATAGAAGGCCATCTTAAAGAGGATACCGGGGCGTTAACCACCACATTTATCGATTATTATGGCACACAGGAAAAGCACAGTTTTCCAAAATGGGCAGAAGGACTGGCTATTCCTGATAAAGGGGACCGTCTGACATTTTTAGAAGCTTCAATGAAAGCGGATATTGATGCGTCAGTTAGCCATCGCTTTATTCCGTATATTCAATTGCATGAATTTGAAGGTCTTTTATTCAATGATGTTGAAGTTTTTAAACAGCATATCCCAGTGAATGAGTTATTGGATGTAGCAGAATTAAATCGTATAATTTACCAAAATCCAAATCCGGAGTTGATCAATGACGGGCATGAAACTGCACCATCTAAAAGACTGAAGAAATTAGTTTTAGGATATAGCAAACGAATTTATGGGCCGATACTGGCCGAAGCTATCGGCCTTGAAAGGATCATGGAAAAGTGTCCGCGATTTAAACAATGGATAGTGTCGTTTTCTTAATATGCCTTAATTTTCTAAATGGCATGGAGCGTTAAATGGTCAAAATCTCGTTCTTATTGGGCAATAAAGGCCGAAGGGAGAATTTTGTCCGTTGATCTATGGGACATTTTCCCGCTGTTTTTCGTGTCAAAAGTCTTCTTCTGCCCGGCCTTTTGGCCTTTAGTTTTGACCTTACCATTTGGTGCCAGAGTAGGCGGGGTGATTTACCGGGACGGTTGCCCCAGGCTGAAACCGGTGTGCAGGTGGTATAAATAACTAATTGTTTTATTTCAATGAATGACTTATGGGAATTCAACTTTGGGGAGCCTTTGGTGGCTTCCAAAAAAAGACAGGTCCGTTGGTTGGTCGTTGGCGAGATGGTCAGAATGTGATTACGGCTATTCCTCACCCTTCTCAGGAGCCTGCTTCTGAAGGGCAGCTCAACTACAGGGCTAAGTTTAAATTGGTGGTCAGCTGGCTGAGCTGGATGACGCCTATCGTTAGGGTCGGTTTTCAGAATGCGCATGAAGAAAAAAGAACAGCTTTTAATGCTGCCTTCATGTACAATTATGAGAATGCCATCACGGGTACGACTGCTGCCAACTTTACCATCGACTACAGCAAAGTCGTGGTGGCTAAGGGCAATCTTAGTAATGCTTCTGATCCGGTTATGGCTACTACGGTAGATGCGCAGCTGGATTTTAGCTGGGATGCGCTGATTGCCAATGGTGTGGGCGCCGTGACTGACAAGGCCACTTTTGTGGTGTACAACCCGAGTAAGCAGTTGTTTGTGACTGCTGTGGGTGCTGCGCCGAGAAGTGCTTTGACCTACGACATCGGCTTGCCGTCCAGTTTTAGTGGCGACACGGTGTATGTCTGGATGTTCATGGTTGCGGCCGATGGCAAGACGAACAGCAGTAGCTTCAATTTTGGAAGCACGGTTGTGATGTAAGAAGTGGGGTTGTGTCCCCGGGTTTGTACCGGGCTTATTCGCGAGCGCCGCATGAAAAGCATCGGGACCGGGGCACAACCTTTTTTATTTGAACTTAAAATTTTAATGTTATGGGTATTTTAAGCGGTGGTATTGCTGGTTTGGTGACTGGCAGGGTCGGAGATATGGTGTTTTATGTATTGAACGGCAAGCAGGTGGTGCGGATGGTGGGCAAGTCTGTAAAGCCACCGACCGGGAAACAATTGACTGCGAGGATGCAGATGACTATGGTAGCGGGGTTTTTAAAGCATTTGGTGGAGTATTTGAATGTGGGCTTTGGTCCTGATGTGGTTGATGATGAGAATGCGTACAATGCAGCGATGAGGTATAACAGGAAGAATGCGTTGTCTGGTGTGTATCCTGATGTGGTGCTGGATTATAGTAAGGTCTTGGTCAGTAAGGGCGATTTGCCTGGGGCGGCTGGTGCTGTTGTGGAATTGCTTGATGATGGTTTGCATTTCGTATGGTCAAATCCATCAGATATACCATATCCAAGAGGTAATGATCAGGTAATGCTGCTGGCGTATTTTCCCGCTTTGGCTTCGGCTATTTATCTGTTGGAGGCTGCCAGCAGGGAAGAAGGGTCGGCTTTTCTGCCAGTACCTGGTGATTTACTTGCTGAACACATGGAGGTTTATCTATCTTTTGTTGCAGCCGATCGAAAAAGTGTTTCTGACAGCATTTACCTGTTATAAGGCATTTCATTCACCCATCGGAAGTCTCTTTTGGTCAGTTCAAATTCTTTCCTGACGAGCGATATGACCACAGGTTTATCCAGAAGGTCTCCTTTGAGCTCAAGCGTATCCCGATGCAATCTTTTAAAGGACAGGGTATACCTGACATCAGGCGTTTCTGTAAATGACCACTTCATTGTTTGAGCAGACAGGTCTATTTGTGCTTTGGCATATATGGTCTCATTGTCACCATATTTAATAAAGGCCCGGTCGTAATTGTCCAGTCCCAAAACTTTCCAGCCTTTGCTAACATAAAGACTGTCAACAGCAGGTGCGCCATTTGTCCATTTTAGGGATGAGATCCGGTAGGCACCGTATAAGCTTTCTTTTGCTTCTTTTTGTTTATTGAGAGCGGCGGTCAGTGTGTAAAATGCGGGCATGCCCACGCAAATGGCAATGGCGACGTATTTAACGGCTACTTTTGTAATTCTTGCCCATTTTGCTTTGAATACGGGCGGAGTCATCTGATCCAATCCAATGGTTTTACCCTTAAAGAAGAACTGGAAGAGCCGCGAAAAGTTAGGGAACAGGATGATGAGGCACATGATTACGAGTGCGGTCGAGAGCAATTTGACCGGCACATCAAAGAAGTAGTTGATGGCCATAATGTTCAGGCAGGTCATCAGGCATAGTAACGCCCCGACTGTTGCTGTTTTTCTGAAAAACAGGAGTATGCCCATCATTTCAGCGAAAAACATAAATGTTTTGTATCCTTCTGAGAAACCCAGGAAGCGCCACGCTAAACCCATGGGCGATGAGTCGCCGTAGGTGGTAGACATACCTGTCGCTGAGGGGCCAGGGAATTGTCCGTTGTTGAGTTTTGCCAGGCCATAGTGGACCAGCATAAAGCCGACATAGAAGCGCAGGGATACTGTGAGCCAGTAAAAAAGCTGATCATGGCTTTTTCTTTTCCGGTCAATGACGGACCAGATCAGTGTACCAATAAGGGCCAGTAAAAAAACGACGAATAACAGTACGTAGTGATAAGTGGTGTCGCCGCTGCCGTTGAAATTTGGATTGACCGGATCGGAAAGATGCAACAGGTGCTGCCCGGTCCACGGGACGAGTTGTTGCAGTATAGGATCGGTGTATTTGGTGAGGGGATATAAAAAGATAAAGGAACCGTTATTAAAGCATACAATGAAGATGATGCAAAGCAGGAAGGTAAACCTGATGGCAATGATTTTGAGCGTTTTAGTCATGCGGGTAATATTTGGTTTGAGCAAGTATAAGACTTGAAATTGTATTTTAGGTTACATTTATATTTTTTTTGAAGCTCCGTACATGTAGCGTTTCGGCCATTTTATACGTATTAACTGAAACCAAATTTAAACACAAACGGTATGAAAAAGATTTACCCTTTACTATTGCTGATCAGCATTTTTATTTTTTCCTGTGAGAAAGATGGCAACCCGGAAGACGAAGGGACGGGCAAGGACCTGGTGCTGACCCAGCAGGAACAGCAAAAAGCTGAGGCAGACAATGAGTTTACTTTTAAGCTGTTTAAGAAGGCGTTGACCGGAGAGACTTCCGGCAAAAACATCATGCTGTCGCCTTTGAGTGTAAGTATGGCAGTCGGGATGGCCGGTAATGGCAGTGCCGGGCAAACGCTGGAGGGTATAAGAAGTGCATTGGAGTTTAAGAATTTCACTGAGACACAGGTTAATGATTATTATAAGAAATTGACCACGGAATTGCCGGGCCTGGATCCTAAGGCAACGCTGAGGATTGCCAATTCGATATGGTACGATAAGGGCTTTAGTGCCTTGCCGGCCTTCCTGCAGGTCAACAAAGATTATTATAACGCGACAGCTGAGGGTCTTGATTTTGGCAGTACCGGAGCTAAGGACAGGATAAATGGCTGGGTCAATGAAAAGACGAATGGGAAAATCCCTACGATCGTAGAGCAGATTTCGCCGGATATGGTGATGTACCTGATCAATGCGGTTTATTTCAAAAGCAACTGGACCTACAAGTTTGATAAGAATAACACGGCTAAGGGTGATTTCTATCTGGGTAATGATCAAAAAGTACAGGCTGATTTTATGAGTACTAAAGCGACTTTAAATATGGCAACTGCTCAGGATGCCAGTATTTATGAGCTGCCCTATGGCAATAAAAAATACAGCATGGTCATCGCTGTTCCCGCTGGCAACAAGCCCGTGGCTGAATTTGCAGCGGGCATAGACCAGGCGAAATGGAAGGGCTGGATGAGTGGGATGACAGAGACAACGCAGGACATCAGAATGCCGAAGTTTAAGTTCAGCTATAGCATCACTTTAAATAACGCGCTAAAAGGTCTGGGAATGGGCCTTGCTTTTGGAGAGGGCGGAAACGCAGATTTCACCAGGATAAATGCTGCGGGTGGCTTGCAGATTGACGAGGTGAAGCACAAAACTTTTATTGAGGTCAATGAAGAGGGTACAGAGGCTGCCGCTGTTACTTCGGTGGGTATAGTCCTTACATCGGCAGGACCGACCGTAGTCATTAATAAGCCTTTTTTGTTTGCCATTCGCGAGATGAAAACGGGTTTGATCGTGTTTACCGGTATTGTCAATAATCCATTGCTGGATAAATAAGGTAATCTGAGCAGGATCTGAGCTGGTGATAAATTGTAAAAACATATTGTAATGATTTAGTTGATTTTAATCAGAAAGTATTAATTTGGTACCGCTAAAACACTAATTATTCCTATTTTGGAACTCTTAACCAAATTATAAATGAAACAATCATTGAAATCAATTTTTGCTGCTGCTTCGATACTTGCTGTAGCTGCGTGTAATACACCTACCAAGACAAATACGGATGATGCGGCTGCGGCTGACAGTACTGCTGCTGTTGTTCAGCTGGACAGCACCAAATTTCAAAAGGAGATAGATGGTAAGAAGACCAATCTTTATGTGCTGAAAAATAAAAACGGGATGCAGGCTGCGTTTACCAATTATGGTGGCAGGCTGGTGAGCCTGTTGGTGCCGGACAGTGCCGGTAAACCGGTTGATGTGGTGGTTGGTTTTGACAGTGTAGACGGTTTTGTAAATTCTACTGAACCTTATTTTGGCGCTACCATTGGCCGTTATGGCAACAGGATCGCTAAGGGCAAATTCAGTCTGGACGGAAAGCAGTATACTTTGGCAACCAATAATGGCCAGAATACGTTGCACGGTGGTAAAAAAGGTTTTCAATACGTGGTTTGGGATGCGGCACAGCCTGATCCGCAGACTTTGGTGCTGACTTATCTTTCTAAGGATGGTGAAGAGGGTTATCCCGGAAACCTGAATGTGAAGGTGACCTATAGCCTGACTGATGACAATGAACTGAAAATGGATTATGAGGCGACTACTGATAAAAAGACGCTTTGTAACCTGACCAATCATGCGTTCTTTAACCTGAATGGTGAGGGCAGCGGTCCGATCCTGGGGCATGTTTTACAGATCTATGCGGATCAGTACACTCCGGTGGATACGACTTTGATCCCTCTGGGCAAACATGCGGATGTGAAAGGTACTCCTTTTGATTTTACAACTCCTGAGACGATCGGTAAAAGGATTGAAGAGGCCAATGATCAGCTGAAAGCGGGTAAGGGTTATGACCATAACTATGTGCTGAATGGTACTGAGGGTTTGGGCATGACGCATGCGGCCACTGTAAAAGGTGACAAGTCTGGTATTGTAATGGACATTTATACCCAGGAGCCTGGCCTGCAGTTTTACTCGGGCAATTTTATGCAGAGTAAAAATGTGTTTAAGGGTGGTGCTAAGGATGATTTCAGAACTGCGATTGCTTTGGAGACGCAGCATTTCCCTGATTCTCCGAACCAGCCGGGTTTTCCTTCGACTGTGCTGGAGCCTGGAAAAACGTATAAGACTTCTTCGGTTTATAAGTTTAGTGCGAAGTAATATTGGATATTGTCATTGACTTAGCCAATCGTCATTGCGAGGCACGAAGCAATCTTCTTTAGTATGATGAGATTGCTTCGTGCCTCGCAATGACGGGAAGTAACTCAATGACGAATGTAATATAATCAGATTAAAAAGGGGGCGCTTATTATGTACCCCTTTTTTAATTACTCTAGTTTAATTACTCTAGTTTCTTACTGACCCAGTCTATCGCTTCCTTAAGTTCTGCGTGCTCAAAGCCTCTGGCCTCACCGGGAACGATATAGCTAAACAGGTCGGTAAAGGTTTTTACTGCTTTCTGATCGGTCACTACGGCCATCTTTTTCCATTTGGTGAGGTGTTTTACACCGGCTATAAAGTCCTGCACCCAGGCACCGGCGGTAAAGTTTTCTACACTGGTATCGAGTACAAGCAGGTAATAAATTTCACCATATTGGGCACTGAGTACATTCAGCCCGGGCAACAGCACACTTTTAAGGTCTTCATCGGTCACTTCACCACTGGCTTTTACGGCAAATACATATTCGGGCACGTTCTGGATAATTGTCAGCATAATTCAGTAGTCTAATAACGTCCTTCGGCGTGGTTATCTTCTTTCCAGGGATGTTTTGACTCATTTTCCTGATTCTCTGTCCAGGCAAGTGTGCCTGCTGAAGGCACTTTGATCCGGGAAGGGTTTTTACGTTTCTTTTCCGGGCCCTGTAAATGATCGGCATGGTCCCTGGTTGTTTCCCATAGGTCTTCTACCGGATGATCGGTAAACAGGTCGTCTTCGTTATGGTCTGTTTTCGAATTGCCGAATTTAAGTTTTGACCGGATGTCCCGACCATTTTTTGGTGCAAACAATATGCCCAATGCTGCACCTATAGCCAATCCTGCAATGGAGGCTACTGCGATCAGTGTATTGTTGTTATGGTATTTCATAGCCGATGTTTTTATATGGTTTTAATATTTAAGTATGATTAATAACCTCATCCAGAAGGGATTGTTTGTCAAATTTTATCTTTAACTGAGGAATATGTCTTCGGCCAGTAGTTGTAGCTTTAAGCTCATCTCGCAGGCATAAGCCAGGGTCGTTCCTAAACTTTCTGTTTTCAAGTTTGTTGAATACGGTATGAAAGAAGTAAAAGTGACTGATAAAGTAGAAAATTTCTACGATAAGTTCCTGAACTGGATCATTGAAAAGGGCCCTTCGGTTTTGCTGGGCTTTGTGATTTTAATAGTGGGCCTCTGGCTGATCCGGGTATTTGCACGCTGGATGGAGCGCAGACTGGCACAAAAGAAAATTAACAATTCGCTTTCTCCTTTTTTTCTGAGTGTGTCGGTAGTGGTGCTGCGGATCCTGCTCGTCTTTCTGATCATGCAGATCCTTGGGATACAGCTCACTATTTTTGCTGCGCTGGTTGGCGCGGTGGGTGTGGCTGCAGGTCTGGCTTTGTCCGGTACCATGCAAAACTTCGCCAGCGGTGTGCTGATTTTGATGCTTAAACCTTTTAAAGTATCGGATAACATCATCGCCCAGGGGCAGGAGGGAACGGTGACCTCGATCCAGTTGTTCTTTACCATTGTTACTACTTTTGACAACAGGAAGGTGATCATTCCCAACAGCAAGCTCTCTAATGAGGTGATCATTAATGTAAGCGCTATCGGCAGCAGGCGTTTGGATATTGAACTGAAATTCAGCTACGGTATAGACCTGGAGACCGTTAAAAAAGTGATAGATGAGACCATAGCTGATTCCATCTCAATTTTGAAGACACCGGAAAAACGTGTGGGCATTTCCCTGCTGGAGGAAAGCGGGTACAAGGTACTGATTAATGTCTGGCTCCAATCGCATGGTTTCAATGATGCTAAACTGGCATTCCAGGAAAAACTGCTTCATAATCTGAAGGATTCGGGTATTGTTTTGCCCGGAATGGCTGCAAAGTAAACTTAGGGTATTTTCACCGCCTGCCTGGCGATCAGTGTCCAGTGTTTGTTCTGTTTTTGCCAGACCAGAAGGACGCTTAGTTTGACTGCGCCGGCCTTACCGCCATCGTTGGTTGCTGCTGTTAAGGTATGGCGGACAATGGCGTTATCGCCGACTAAGGCAATGGTCTGGTCTGTCAGCTCTATGGAAACGAAATCAGACTTGCCGCTGGTGAGGACTTCCATAAATGTAGCTTTATCTTCGACTTTTCCTCCGGAATGTCCATAGCTCAGTTCTTTGGCAGCAAGGTTTTCCAGTGCTGCTTTGTCGGCGTCTACCATTGCTTTGCGCAGGGATTCGACAGCGGCCGCTACTTCTTTTTCAGCGGTACTTTGGCCATAGATCAGTGAGGGAGTAATCAGTGAGGCCAGTACAATGGCAATTTTTATGGGTTTGATCATAGCGTTCATAGGCATGAAGGTACAAAATTTTGTGGCAAATTTTATTGGTGGAGGCGGAGCTGACTTCTCAGGTCAGCGATCTCGTTTTGCATCTGGTCAATTTTGCCCAGCAGGTGTCGGATGGCGTCAATGCCTTCAATGTTGATGTGCAGATCGTAGTACAAGTGTACGTATTTATCCAGTTCGGTGAACTGCTCTTCATGGATGTATTTTTCCGTATCCAGTATGGTCAGGGTAATGATTCCTGATTCTTCCAGAGAAATGATGAAATCGGGTTCGATGTCATAGTTGACGCAGTATTCTGTTATCGTGATCAATTGTGGTTCCATAGCACTGGGGTTAACTTAGTTTTTGTAATTCACTAAAAAGCGCTTTTTGTCTTTCGGTCAGGTCGGCTGGTATTTTGACGGTGTAAGTGATGTAAAGGCTTCCGTGTTCACCTTCTTTTTTATAGAGGGGAAAGCCTTTGTTTTTCAGTCTTACTTTGGTGTTGTTCTGTGTGCCGGCTGCGACTTTTAATTTCACTTTTCCATCAAATGTATCTGCGGTAACCTCTCCGCCCAATACTGCGGTATAGAGGTCCAGTTCGACCACGGCATAAAGGTCATTGTTCAGGCGCTTAAATCTCGGGTCATCGCTAATGTTGAAGGTGATGTACAGGTCGCCATTGGGGCCTCCGCCTGCACCGGGCGCGCCTTGCCCGCCGAGTTTGATGACCTGACCATTGGCGATTCCCGCTGGAATGGTGATGCGGAGCTGTTTGCCGTTTACTGTTAATGTCTGTTTGTGTGTGGTATAGGCATCGTGCAGACTGATCCTGAGTTCTGCCTGGTAGTCCTGCCCTTTGTATTTTCGGCTGCCGCGCTGCTGTCCCGGGCCTGCATTGCCAAAGAGTGATTCGAAGAAATCAGAGTAGTCTCCGCCGCCGCCAAAATCGGCTCCGGAGAAGCCGTCAAATGGCTTGCTGCCTGTGTCTCCGAACGGATTGCCACCGCCTCCGCCTGATCTTTTGGCTTGTTCATACTGATCAGCATTTTTCCAGTGCTCGCCGTACTCATCGTATTTTTTACGTTTTGCCGGATCGGTGAGTACTTCGTTGGCCTCGTTGATCTGCTGAAACATGTTGTGGGCTTCTTTGTCGTTGGGGTTCAGGTCAGGGTGGTATTTCCTGGCCAGTTTCCGGTACGCTTTTTTAATGTCGTCCTGTGATGCGCTTTTGGCTAAACCCAGGGTTTTATAGTAGTCTATAAATGCCATTTATGTTTTCATTTGCTATAATATCGTTATAACAAATGAAAACATAAAATGGCTGAAAGTAATTTATTGTGCTGTATAAGTGGCAGTAAGAACCATCCCTGGTATAAAAGGGTTAATTAAAGAGAGTTTAAGCGTTTTCTCGGTAAGTTCAATTACATCATACGTAGCTGTTATACCGAAGTTGGTGTCTGTCGCAGTTATTTTTTTGCCGGTCATGGACCACGTCCCTGCTTCTTTTACTTTGGGTTCAGTAGTGGAACATCTGTCTTCCGCGTCATCCTGATAGGCTTTTCCGTCTGATGCAAAGGTATTGAGGTCGTCGAGCTGGCAAGGCAGATAATATTCATGCAGCTTATCCTGACCATCTTGTGTGTAAGCAATGACCTTCCATTTTTTGTCGACGAGCAGACTATTTGGGTCCTGAGGTGTAGGGATGACTTTTTTACAACCGCCAAGGCTGATCGCCAGGGCGAATAGCAGGGAGCATAAGGTTAATTTTTTCATTTGATTAAGAGTGAGTTTAGATAAAACAAAGATAATATTTTTTACATCACTGCTGGATGGGCCTGGCTTTTGATTTTGCGGCTTTCCTGATGCAGGCCTCTAAAAAATGATCGATGCCTGTCGTGGCGTAGCCCAAAAGCCTTGAATTTTCACCAAGTTCGGAAGATACGATGGTTGTTCTTTCCCTGATTTGGGTCATACAGTAGGTATTGATCGCCTGTTGCATCGGCAAGGTGATGTATTGCTTTGCCGTCGCAATTTTTCCGCTTAAAATGATCAGTTCGGGGTTAAAGAGCTGGATGAGTACCGCGATTCCCTTGCCCATATAGGTGCCGATGTTGGACAGGAGCTGTATCGCATATTGATCGCCTTTGTTTGCGGCTTCGATGATGACAGCCGGTTCAATTCTCTGCAGTTCTTCTTTAGAGAGTTTGTTGAGCATCGAGTTTTTGCCTGATAGTATGCCTTCCTTTGCCATTTCTGATAAAGCATTGCCCGAGGCTATGGTTTCCAGGCAGCCATGTTTTCCGCAATAACACAAGGCGCCGTTCTCCACAAAGGGGATATGCCCCAATTCTCCTGAAAAACCGCAGGCACCTTTTCTTAGTTTGCCATCCATGATGATTCCCAGCCCAACTCCCCAGTCCATCAGTAGTATCAGGGCATTTTGTTTGCCCTTTGCCATTCCATGGGTAAATTCTGCCATGGATGATCCGTTTACATCATTTTGTATGATGACAGGCAGGTTCAGCATCTTTTCAAATGCTGCGGTTAGGGAAATGTCTTCTGCATCGCCCAGAAAGTAACTGTAGCTTTTGCCTTTTTCGGAATCTATGAGGCCGGGCATACCCACGCTGCAGCCAATTAACTGCTCATTGGCGATGTTGTGTGCTTTGAGAATGTCCTGAACATGCCTGCTTAAAATGCTGAAGAAGTCTGATCTGGTGCTTTTTGAGATGGGCAGTGGGGTGGTTTGAGCTTCGACGATATAGTTATAATTGTTGTCTACTATAGCGATTTTGGTATGGAACAATTCGATATCGATGCAGATGATCAAGACTTTTTTATCTTTCAGGCCATATAGATCCGGTTTTCTGCCACCCATCGATACGCCATAGCCTTTTTTTTCTATCCAGTCTTCGTCAATTAAATTGGTGATGAGCTTCAAAACACTCGGGGTACTCATGTTCAAGGTATGACACAATGTGGAGACTGAACAGGGACCCAGATTGAAAAGATGTTTGACGAGCTGGTATTTGTGCGCCAATTGCTTATCACCTGAAGTTTTTGTTATGTTATTTAATAGACGAAGATCCATCGGTTTGATTGCTGTATTTTGTTAAATATAGACAACTTATGTTAAAAATTTATAAAAGTATTTTTAATACGTAAATATTTACACGATGTTTTGTGTTTTTAACAATTTCTCGCTAATATTAACCATGCAAGTATTCGGTTTAGCGGTGCCAAGCAGGTATTGCCAGATGAATTCAAACACAACCACTTATATGAAACCTAAAGAACCACAACAAAAAAACACCAGAAGAGATTTTATTAAGAAGTCTGCGGTCGGTGTGGCCGCTTTTACTATTGTTCCCCGGTATGTTCTTGGCGGGCAGGGCTTCCTTGCGCCAAGTGATAAGCTGACTAAGGCCGTAATCGGTGTAGGCGGTATGGGAAGGGGCCACTTTGGCTATGAGGGCACCCAGGTGGTGGCCATTTGCGATGTCGATAAAAACCACCTGAAGCAGGCTGCGGGTATGCTCGATAAGGGCGTAAAGCAATTTAGCGATTACCGTGAGCTGATCCAGCTTCCTGAGGTAGATATCGTTCATATTGCCACTCCGCCGCACTGGCACGGGATCATGGCGGTCGATGCAGCGAATGCGGGTAAGGACATTTGGTGCGAGAAACCAATGACACATACTATAGGTGAGGGCAAGCGGGTCGTGGAGGCGGTAAAGCAGCACGGCCGGATGCTCAGATTAGATACCT
>NZ_DATHGC010000395.1:0-2209 GCF_035317785.1 Pedobacter sp.
CTGCCGCATCCGGTACCTGGTAATTGAGGTGCACAGACGGCCCCCGGTGCCCCCAGTAGAAAAAATTTCCTTCATTGTTTTTGACATAAGCTGCGTTGGTAACAGGATCTCCCTTCACAATCAGATCAGAAACCTCAGCAAATACATCTCCCGTCCTGGAGATGCCCTTGAGTTCGACCTTTACATAACCGGGTTGTTTGATGCTGACATTTCCAATGACGACTATGGCCGCGCCCAGGTTACTTACTTCTTTGGTCAATGCAGTTCCTTCAGCGCTTACGCTGATCCTGCTTTTTCCTTCAGGCACGCTAAGCCTTAATGCCACTTCAACCTCTCCGGCAGTTTCCGCACGGAAGTAAATAGAAATGATGTCGGTCTGATCGCGCCAGTTGACCACTCCTTCGGTCTTGATCTGTGCTTTTGAATTTTTACTTAACCATCCGTTTCCTCCTACAGGAACAGTGATGGTTGTTGGCTCTATACCGGGGCTGTTCTTTGCATGGCAGATAATTCCGTGCATTAACAAAAGCCCAAGCAGAAGCGAGGTGGTTTTTTTTGTATTCATTTGTGTGTTTGACGTTTGGTCAAATGAATATAGGAAAAATGTAATTAACTCATAAAATTTACCTTGTAACTTTTGCCGTACGCATGTATTTTGAGAACCGGAGCGGGAAGAACCGCTTAAACCAAACGCCTTTCACTTCCTTGCCCCCGATATAGATTTCTTCCCTGTTTTGTTTGATGGCATCAACGATGAGCCTGGCACATTCGCTGGCCGGCATGCCATTATCCTGAGCACTGTCCATGGTGCCCTGCGGGCTGCCGTCCCCGGTCAGTGCGTTTATAGAAACATTGGTTTTGATGAAACCGGGGCAGACCAGTGTGATGTTGATTTTTTTTTCGTAGACCTCAGAGCGCAGGGAGTCAAAATAACCGTGCAAAGCATGCTTGGACGCAGAATAAGCTGACCTTAGCCGGGTGCCAAACTTGCCCACCAGACTGCTGATGCAGACTATATTTCCTCCGCCGGATGTGATCATCCTGGCGATCACCGCCTTGCTCAGGACTACCGTTCCCCAAAAATTGATGTCCATCAGCCGCTGTTCCGTATCGAGTCCGGTTTCCATGGCCAGGCTGCGCTGGCTCATTCCGCCGCTGTTGATCAGGATGTCAATTTGCCCAAATATGCGGATCGCTTCCTCGGCTTTATCCTGCAGGGCTGCTGTTTTTTCAAGATCAAGGGGGAGCACATGTATGCCCACAGGATTTTTACAGGCCGCCTTTACCCTGTACAGCTCATCGCGGTTGCGGGAGGAGATGATCAGTTTAGCCCCGACCTTGTTATAGGCATAAACCAGGGCCTCTCCGATGCCCGACGATGCTCCTGTGATCCAGATAACCTTATTGTTCATGGTGTATTTGTTTATTGATGATCTTCTTCAGTTAAAAATAGCTCCGACGCAATATAGTCAGCAAATAACTTGCCGTCCAAAGTTAAGACCAGGCGGTCATCTTCATTGACCAGCCAGCCCCGTTGTATAAAAATTTGTATATTTTTAAGCGTGTCTGCCAGAAACAGCTTGCCGAAATCCAATTCAATTTTATGCCGACTGCAGCCCCACATGGTACGCAAAGAGGTCATGATGTACTCATTAAACCGGTCGTAAAGACTCAACTCTTCAATGGTCTCTGCCAGCCGTCCCTGCTGAAGCTTTTCCAGGTATTCGGCGTTATTGGCAATGTTCAGATACCGGGTCTGGCCGTCAAAGCCATGGCGGAAGGACCTATGCCCAGGTAAGGAACACCACGCCAGTAATTGGTATTGTGAACTGCATATTGGCCGGCCCTGCTGAAATTGGAAATTTCGTAATGCTCGAACCCGCCTTCTTTTAATTTCTCTATAAGCGTGATAAATTGAGCCGCACTTTGTTCTTCGTTCAGGGGAATTTCCCTGCCTCTTTTTATCGAACTGGCCAATGCCGTTCTGGGTTCAACTGTAAGCGCGTACGCAGAGACATGCGGCGTTTCAAATTCTATCGCCTTGTTGATATTACTGAGCCATTTGCTGTCGGTCAGCAGCGGATAGCCATAGATCAGGTCAATGCTCAGGTTTTCAAATCCTGCATCCTGGCTGCGCTTGATGCAGGTTTCCGCTTCAGCAGCGCTATGCGCCCGGTTCATCCAGCGCAGGTCTTCTTCAAAAAAGGAC
>NZ_DATHGC010000396.1:0-12368 GCF_035317785.1 Pedobacter sp.
CCTCCCGGTCATAAGTGCTCCTCATATAAGTACGGGCACCTATTCGTTGCATAGGCCATTTCTCCCACATTCTGTACGCATCAAGTCCTACAGGAATTACGTGCAGGTCACCGATGTTCTTTTGTGCAATGTTTTGGGCACATACCCTTATCGATAGTAACAGGGTAACAGCTACTGTAATTAAACAGGTGTTACCCATAAATGCTCTTCCGTTCATAACTATTTGATTTAGTACAAGATATTGAGAATAACAATAACTATCATCTCATCAACGAAATAAAAACACATAAATGTTTATGTCCTGCTTTTAAGAAGTATAAAAATGAATAAAATGAATACGTCATTAAAACCTGTGGCTCTGGGGCTATTTACAAAGCTTATAGGGTTGATAAACGCATCTAAGACCGACTGAGCCAATAAAATCAGGTATTGGACGGGTTTAAGCACCATTGATATTTACAGATATTGGCTTACATTCGTTTCAATGTTTGGCCAAAACAGAGGCGTGTCCTGAAAAGCCTGTAATGAGTAAGGAAAAAATGATAATAATAATCCCTGTTATGAAAAATCTAGATTTAAAAAATCTTGGTGTTCAGGAAATGAACACAGCCGAAATGACAAAAATTGAAGGTGGTGGTTTACTTGGTGGTGCGTTAACAGGCCTTTTAGGCTCCGTTGCATTAACTGTAAACACACTTTCAAATGATGCTTCAGCTTTCCTAAGCAAACATTAGCAAATGTTTTTAGATTTGTTTGGGGCTTGTAAGAAGAAATTAAGAGCACCCATTAGTCCGGAATTCCGGACTAATGGGTGCTTTATTATTTAACTGTATGGCCCTATCCACCTATTCTGAAGATACGATTTCAAGTACAGCTATTGTCTACCGGTCGCAGATCGGCAGGTCGACCAAAATCATTTATCAGATTACGGTATTGGCGATACTGGCGACACTAGCTGCACTTCCGTTTATTAAAACCCCTATCAGTGTTAAGAGTTCAGGATTACTCCAGTCTTCTGTTGAGAAAACAGAGCTGACAATTCCTGTAAACGGCAGGCTCATACAGTATAAGCTTACCGATAATAAGAAATTAAAGCAGGGCGATACCCTGTTGGTTATAGACGGTGCTTTGCCTAAACAGCAAGGCAATCTGGTCCAAAACCGTCAGGGACAGATCCGGCAGTTCCTCGAAGACATTAGTCAGTCTCTAAAGTACATCGACAGAAACGGCTACAGCTACCCAAGCCTGCAAACCGGGCAGTATAACGCATCATGGCAGCAGTTCGTCCAGGAGCTGGAGAACGCGCGGATCGCTAAAAAACAAGCAGAAACTACATTTAACCGGTACAACAAGCTTTATCAGAGCAAAGTGCTTACCGAATCTGAATATGAAAAATATAAATTTGAAGCGGAGCAGACAGAATCTGCTTTTTTGATGGTAAGTACAAAATACCGCACCCAGTGGCAAACTGAAGCCAATGCACTTCGCAACGAATTGCGCGAATTATCCGGACAGCAGGTGGAACTCAATGAACAAAAAAAACAATACATACTTCGGGCGCCAATAGACGGTTCTGTTCAAAATCTCGCGGGATTGCAAAAAGGCGCGTATGTATTCGCGAATCAAAAGATAGGCGAAATATCGCCTAATGTAAGTTTAACAGCTTTCTCCTACATTAAACCAGCTGATATTGGTCTGATCAAACCCGGACAGGAAGTCCGCTTTCAAATAGATGCATTCAATTACAACCAGTGGGGACTGGCGACTGGAAAAGTAATTGACATCTCTGATGATATCATTATTATAAATAATGGCCAGCCTGTATTCAAGGTAAAATGCAGCCTGGATCAAAATTACCTGGTGCTGAAAAACGGATATAAGGGCTTCCTGAAAAAAGGAATGAACTTTACTGCCCGTTTTACCGTGACTGAAAGGAGTTTATACCAGTTGCTTTACGATAAGGTAGACGATTGGGTAAATCCGAATGTTGAAGATATAAGAGCAGGGCAATGAGCATTAAGGTAAAACAACATGACATTACCGATTGCGGGGCAGCTTGTATTGCGTCAATAGCGTCTTATTATAAGTTAGACCTGCCTGTTGCAAGAATCAGGCAACTTGCTGGCACTGATAAAAAAGGAACAAATGTTTTGGGTATGGTCGAAGCTGCCCAAAAATTGGGTTTTGAAGCTAAGGGAGTAAAAGGAACATTTGAAAGCTTATTCAAAATCCCCAAGCCTGCGGTTGCGCACCTTATAGTGGAAAATATCCTCCAGCATTACGTTGTAATCTATAAGGTTACCGGAAAGTATGTTGAAGTCATGGATCCTATTGACGGACAGCTGCACCGCAAAAGCCATGAACAGTTTAAGAAGGAATGGACCGGGGCCCTTGTTTTGCTGCTGCCCGCAGAGGAATTTCAAACCGGAAATGAGAAGATCTCTGTACAGGGGCGTTTCTGGAACCTGATCAGACCTCATAAAAGTATATTGATACAAGCGCTTTTTGGGGCTATTGTTTATACCATTCTGGGTCTGTCTACCTCTGTATTCGTGCAAAAACTGGTCGATTTTGTATTAGTAGACGGCAATAACAACCTTCTGAACCTGATGAGTATTGCGATGATCATCATCCTGGTATTGCAGCTGTTCATTGGTACCGCAAAAACCATATTTACATTAAAGACCGGTCAGATGATCGATGCCAGACTCATACTGGGTTATTATAAACACCTGTTAAAGCTGCCACAGCAATTCTTTGATACGATGCGGGTAGGTGAAATCATTTCACGCATCAACGATGCTGTGAAGATCAGGGCATTTTTAAATGACGTCAGCATCAACTTCCTGGTCAATATTTTCATTGTGTTCTTTTCGTTTGTCATGATGTTCACGTATTACTGGAAACTGGCGCTGATCATGCTCACGGTTATTCCCTTGTATTTGCTCATCTACTTTATTACCAACAAACTGAACAAGAGGGAACAGAGAAAACTAATGGAAGATTCTGCAGAACTTGAATCTCAGTTGGTCGAAAGCCTGAATTCAGTAGGTACTATAAAACGTTTTGGACTGGAAGGTTATGCCAATGAGAAAACTGAAACACGTTTTATAAAATTGCTGCAAACCGGGTTCAAATCAAATATGAATTCGCTGTTTGCAGGGACATCTTCTGAGTTAATTTCCCGTTTGCTGACCATTATATTGCTTTGGGTGGGTGCAGGATATGTATTGGACAGTAAGATCACACCCGGGGAACTGCTGTCGTTCTATACACTCATTGGCTATTTCACCGGGCCGGTTTCCTCGTTAATCGGCATGAACAAAACTGTACAGGATGCTGTGATCGCAGCTGACAGGCTTTTTGAAATCATGGACCTGGAGCGTGAGAAGGATGAAAACCAAATTGAACTGTCACCGGATAAAATAGGTGACATCCGTTTTGAAAACGTTTCTTTCCGGTATGGAACGAGGGTCAATGTGTTTGAAAACCTGAACCTAACCATTCCAAAAGGGAAATTCACCGCAATAGTTGGTGAAAGCGGATCAGGTAAATCAACACTCATGTCGATCCTTCAAAACATATATCCTATACAACAAGGGAATGTAAGTATTGGGAAATATGACCTGAAATACATCAGTACACTTCTCTTCGCCAATCGGTGTCGGTTGTGCCACAGCAGATCGATCTTTTTGCAGGCAATGTGATCGACAATATTGCCCTTGGGGACTATGAGCCGGACATGCAGAGAATTATTGACATCTCTACCCAATTGGGGATCATAGACTTTATAGAAACCCTCCCCCAGGGTTTTCAAACTTATCTTGGTGAAAACGGAACCACGCTATCCGGCGGGCAAAGACAGCGGATTGCAATTGCCAGGGCAGTATACCGTAACCCGGAAATTCTTATTCTGGATGAAGCAACCTCCTCGCTTGACTCAGCATCGGAGCTTTATGTACAAAAAATGATTGATCTTTTGAAGGCTGATCATAAAACGGTTATCGTCATCGCCCACCGCCTGAGCACCTTAAACAATGCGGATCAAATTATTGTACTGGATAAGGGTAAAGTTATTGAGCAGGGAAGCCATGACGAGCTGCTGCTCAATTCAGGATCGGCATATGCCGGTCTGTGGAAATTTCAATCGTTGTAGTATTCTACCCGAACCACGTTGACCCCCTTTCAAATCCGTACTCAGCGTTCGTCGATTTTTATGAACCGTTGGTCGTGCGTTACCTCAATCTGGTATAATACACCGAAATCTCCTGCAACATTTTTTCTGTAAGGGCATCTTATTAACAAAGAATTAAAGAAAATTAAAAAATTCACAAAGTTGAACCTTGTTAAATAAGCTTCACCGCAAAAAAATAGAAATTATGAAAACTCTAACTCAAACATTATTCGCAACAGCATTAGCTACAGTTATTTTAGGAACATCAGCAATGGCTACCTTTGCTCATACAAGCCCTAAAACAGAAATTTCAAAAGACGCTGCTTCCGCAGTTACTTTCAACAAGATAATTGTATCCGGAAACGTTAAAGTGATCCTGGTTCAGGGAACAAAAGAAGCCATTAAAGTTGACGATAGTTTTGATGCTTCAAAAACAACCATTAAGAAAAACGGATACAAGCTCATGATCCATTCCATCGAGATCAACCCGGTTACCATAACAGTTTCTGTAAAAGATCTTCAGAGAATTGATGTGTCGGGCATCTCTTCAGTCGAAACTAAAGGTAAATTTGATCTTAAATATCTTCAGATCTTCATGAGCTACAGTTCATCCGCCAGCATCAATGCCAAAACAGGCAGTCTGTACACCAACATCAGTGACGCCGCAGAACTGAAACTTAGTGGTTCAACTGACGACCATACATTTATAGCCAGTCGAAATGCAAAAGCAGATCTGGATCACTTTGTGTGCAACAAGGCAGAACGTTTGACTAATGAATCCATTGCAGCCATAAGCTTAAACAGGGCAATAGTTGCGAAAGCAAGATAACTATTCAAAAACCACCGTTTTATTTCCGTAAACAAAGACCCTGTCGCCCAGCACAAGCCTCAGGGCTTTTGCCAATACGGCTGTTTCGATCTCCTTTCCCGACCTGACCATGTCTGATGCTGTAAAAGAATGGTTTACCGGGATGATCTGCTGGGCAATAATAGGCCCTTCATCCAGATCATCTGTTACGAAATGGGCCGTCGCGCCTATTAGCTTCACTCCTCTTTCAAAAGCTTGCTTATAAGGGTTTGCTCCGGCAAAAGCCGGAAGAAAAGAATGATGAATATTGATAATCCTGTTTGGGAAATGTGTTACAAATCCGTGGGAAAGAATACGCATAAATTTGGCAAGAACAATGTAATCGGGTATATAGCTGTCAATGAGTTTGATGATCTCCTGCTCAGAACCCTTTAATACATCCTCATAAGACACCAGGTGAAAGGGAATTTCAAAACGTTCGCAGATCTTTTGGAGCACCGGATGATTGCCAATTACGCAGCTTACCGAGGCACCGAGCGTCCCAAAATTATTACGGATCAGTATATCAGCCAGGCAATGGTATTCTTTGGTGACCATGACGACTATCCGTTTATCGGGCACAGGGTTCACGTGTACTTCCGCACCTGCCGGAAGAATGGCGGTCAATTTGTTTGTAAGTGTATGTTCATCTCCGTTTCCGTCAACCTCCAATCGCATAAAAAATCTGTTTTCAGCTTTAGCGACATATTCCCTCATGGAGACAATATTGAGCCCTGCTTCAGCAAGTAACCTGGAAATATCCGCCACCAATCCGATCTGATCTTTACATTGTATTATTACTATCATGCTCTAAAATAAAAAAAGTATATCTTTGTTTATCATGATTAAAATAAAATACCTTTTATTATTGGTTTGCATCGCGGGATGCTTTGCAGCCTGCAAAAAGAACGAAAAACCTTTTGATGACGTGGCACAATTCCAAATTGATACCGCTGCCATTAGAAGTTTTGTGAAGGCAAAAGGCTTAAATGTACTTAAGAGTGAGAAATACGGGATCTTTTATCAGATCATTGAACCAGGCACAGGTAATGCGACCTTTGATAGGTTCACTATAGTTAATGCTGATTATGAAGGCCGTTTTTTAGATGGAACGGTATTCGATTCCGGAACCAATATAGATTTCTCATTAGAGGGCGTAATTCAAGCCTGGCAATTTGCTGTTCCTGAAATCCAGAAAGGCGGAACGATCCGCTTTATTACACCGTCATTTTATGCGTATAAAAATTTTGCGAATGACAGGATTCCGGCAAACTCTATACTTGATTTTACGGTTACCATAAAAAACATCACGCAGCCATAAACCCGGTTATTTTACCGGACTTTTATCGCCGTTCACCGATGGTTTCAATAGCCCGGCCTTAAAGGCATTTATTTAGCCGTTTTTATCTTCCATCTTTACCTTATAATATTTAAGTGTTACAGATAGAAATAATGAATATGGCAATTTTTAAAACTTCATTAAAGGACAAGCAGGATTTGACCGCTATCGAACCTGTATTTAATATTTTATTCGGAGAAAAGAACTGGCTGTTCGTATTTGAAGACAAGCTGCTCAGGGTAATGTCATCAGTGCCTTGCGTGGATGTAGTACGTCACCTTTTACATGAGAGAGGCTTTTTTTGTGAAGAAATAACCTCTTATTCTGCAATCTAATTCTCTTCAGGAGAAGGACTGATCACTGTCCAGCCCCCATCAATAATCAGACTTTGCCCGGTAATGTGCCTCGCCTGTTCCGAAACAAGAAATAAAGCTGCACTGGCAATATCGGTCGTATAAGCCGGCCGGCCCATCGGGGTAATTCTTGACCATACCGACATATAATTTGGATCATCCAGCGTCCTTTCCGTCAGCGTAGCTCCAGGCGCGATTGTATTTACACTGATCTTATAAGGAGAGATTTCCAGTACAAGGTTTTTTGCCAGCATCTCAATTGCTGCTTTAGACATGCCATAAGCAGCCAGATCTTTATGAGCCTGGTGTCCTGTTACCGACGAAGTGAACAAAAGAGAACCGCCGTGAC
This sequence comes from Pedobacter sp., assembly GCF_035317785.1. Lineage (GTDB taxonomy): Bacteria > Bacteroidota > Bacteroidia > Sphingobacteriales > Sphingobacteriaceae > Pedobacter. The sequence continues at coordinate 7,063 of NZ_DATHGC010000396.1, forward strand.
CCTGCTTTTTCATTTGGTTCACAGCCGCCTGAGCCAAAAGAAAAGTACCGGCAATGTTTACATTTAAAACCTTTGTTAATGATTCTTCCGGATAAGTTAAGAAATCACCAAATAAAGTAATGCCGGAATTCGCGATAGCGATATCCAGTTGCCCGGTTGTATCAACAGCGAGCCTGATCATGCTGTCTATAAAGTTCTTATCGCTCGAATTTCCCGGACAGGCGATACATCTTCCATTTTCTGACCTGATCTTTGAAGCAGCTTCATTTGCTAAAGCCTCATCAATATCATTTAAAATGACCGTTGCCCCTGCCGCGGCCAGTTGCCGGCAGATCTCAAAGCCGATGCCTTGTCCGGCACCGGTGACTATCGCTGTCTTATTGTTAAACTGTGTTGAAGACATATTATATTATTCCTTACTTTAAATTTGAAAAATTCCTGTTAATGTGAGTCCCTCAGCACTTCGCTCCCTGAACCTCCTTTTAGAAAGTCAAAATCAGCACCGAGATTTGCCTGTTCTACATGCTGAACATATAATTTTGCATAGCCCCTTTTGAATACCTCCGGCTGCTTTACCAACGCAGACCTTCTTTTGCTCAGTTCTTCATCATCTACCAGCAAGTTTAGGGTTCTGTTTGGGACATCCAGGGCAATCAGATCACCGTCTTTTACCAATGCAATGGTCCCATTTTCAGCAGCCTCAGGGGAAATGTGGAGTACTACAGTCCCAAAACCTGTACCGCTCATCCTTCCGTCAGATATCCTGATCATATCTGTCACTCCTTTATCCAGCAGTTTTTTAGGGAGGCCCATATTTCCTACTTCAGGCATTCCCGGATAGCCTTTGGGTCCTACATTTTTAAGGACCATTACGCTATTTTCATCAATATCCAGTTCAGGGTCATCTATACGTGTTTTATAATCCTCAATATTTTCAAATACTACTGCCCTGCCGGTATGCTGCATTAACCTTGGATCTGCAGCTGATGGTTTTATAATTCCCCCTTCGCAAAGGTTCCCTTTTAGCACAGCAACTCCGGAATCAAGTTTAAACGGTTCTTCAAGTGTGGCAATTACTTTTCTGTTCAGGGTTTTTGCTTTTTTAAGATTCTCACCAATGGTCCTCCCGTTTACAGTAATGCAGCCTGTATTGAGCTGGGCTTCGATCTCTTTCATAACTGCAGGCAAACCTCCTGAATAATACAGATCCTCCATAAAATATTCACCTGAAGGCTGAAGATTGGCCAATAATGGCAGGTTGTTAGAATAACGGTCAAAATCATCGATATGGAGATCTACACCCACCCTGCCTGCTATTGCCAGCAAATGGATCACGAAATTGGTTGATCCTCCAATTATGGCATTTACTTTTATCGCATTTTCGAAGGCTTCCCGTATTAGGATATCAGAAGGCTTGAGGTCCTCTTTTACCATCTCAACTATCCTTCTGCCTGAAAATTGGGCAAACACCTTTCTATTGGAATCGGCAGCGGGAATAGCAGCATTTTCAGGCAACGAAAGCCCAAGCGACTCTACCATACACGCCATCGACGATGCGGTGCCCATTACTGCACAATGACCACGGCTCCGGCACATCCCTGCTTCTGCTAGGTTGAGTTCTTCTTCTGTCATAATACCGGAACGTACATTTTCAGAAAACCTCCAAATGTCACTGGTACCAATATCCCTGCCTTCATATTTTCCGGTTAGCATGGCACCTCCGGACACTACGATTGTGGGTATATTTACGCTGCAGGCACCCATCACCAATGAGGGTGTGGTTTTATCGCATCCGCACATTAAGACTACTCCGTCAATAGGATTGGCCCTTATGGATTCTTCCACATCCATACTGACCAGGTTCCTGTATAACATTGCTGTAGGTTTAATCAGGGTTTCCCCTAAAGACATCACAGGAAACTCTACAGGAAGCCCGCCCGCCTGTAATATTCCTCTTTTAACAGATTCAGCCAGTTCTCTGAAATGTGCATTACAGGGAGTTAGCTCAGACCAGGTATTGCAAATACCTATTACCGGTTTTCCCCGAAACTCATCGTCCGGAATTCCCTGGTTCTTCATCCAGGCTCTGTAGATAAATCCATCTTTGCCTTTTTTCCCGAACCATTGCTGACTTCTTAGTTTTTTTTCCATGATATCTTCTTATAGATCAGCATAATGAATGCTGATTCCTTTAACGTTTGTTTTGACAATAAATACATTCCCGCTTTCAGGGTAAGTCTTTAATTCCTCTTCCGACAGGCCTGACCGTGCTGTGGTAATGATCATGTGATCGAGCTCAGGTCCGGCAAAACAGCAGGCGGTGACATGTGGTGCAGAAATATCGATAAAATCTATCATTTGCCCCGTCTGCAGGTCAAATCTTCCAACTCCGAAGCCACCCCAGAACGCAACCCAAAGCATACCTTCTTCATCTATAGCCATGCCATCCGGTAAGCCCAGGTCAGCGGGGATTTTAACAGCAATCTTCTCGAACTCAATACCAGCCGTTTCTGCATCGTATAAATAAGCATAAATTTCAGCCCTTGCGCTATCGGTATAATACATTCTTTTATGATCTGCAGAAAAGACGATGCCATTTGGAATAGAAATGTCGCTGATCTCTTTCGTTATTAATCCCGTATTGGTTATGCAATAGATAGCGCCTGAATTCTTTTGATGGCTGAGTTCCATTGTGCTGATCCATAGCCTGCCATAGACGTCGGCGCCTCCATCGTTACACCTGAAATCGTTCCAGTTTACATCAGGAGATGGCAACCAGGTCAGTTGCTTTGTCAGCAAGTCAAATTTGGCTGCGCCGCCTTGTAAACCCAACACCAATTTATTCTTTTCAGCCGGTATGATCACTGAAATCCGATGGTCGAGCTGATATTGCAGTACAGATTTTTTGCCCCAATTGTATTCAAAGATAGTTTTGGCCTCAATATCTACCCAAAAACAGGTCCTTCTTTCAGCGTGCCATACAGGGGATTCCCCTAATTCACAATTCGATCTGCATAAAACTTCGGCCATAAGGATCTCGCTCTGGATGTATTTACTGAATATATCTGGTAAAACCGGCGGCCAACTTGTAGATACAAGTTAGACACGTTAGTAAAAATAGTAAATTATTTTGAACCCTAATCCTTATTGCGTACATGTTCTGCTAAATCATATTCTTTTTTCTCGTTTTTGTCATCAAGGAAAAGAAGGATGATCAGTGAAATGATGGGAATTAAAAATGAGATAAAGAACCAGAACCAAAACTTTCGCCCTATACTTTTAGCAAGGATTCCCGCCACGATCTGAGGTATTAACAATACGCATAGTAAAAGTATTTCTGGCATAGTGCTGATCTATTTGGATTTTGAAATTTCAAATACATGAACTCCTGACGGCACCCGGCCCGCATAAACAGAAGATTGTCTTTTCAGGGCCTTCACAGTTATTGGCTTTCCGTTATGCAATACCTTATTTTTTCCAGGGGTCAGCGGCAGATAAACTTCCGCTTCCATATTAGCAGGCAATGTGAAAGTAAGCAGGTATTTATCTTCATTTTGAACTTTAATCCGGACATCTCCGCGTATTGTTGGGATCAAAGATTCGGCGAAAAGAAGGTCTGCGGTCTGCGGCCGGATCGCTATCAGTTCAAATCCCGCTTTAAGCGGCTCCACCCCCATCAGCCTGCGCGGAATAATATTGGCCGGTGCAGCTCCCCAGGCATGGTTCCAGTCCTGGTTAGGTTTGAACTTGTTGTCCCATGCCTCGAGTGTGATCGTAGATCCTGCTTTGATCATGTTATACCAGCTTCTGTCGGCTGTAGCAGTAAGTAACGCCAGCGCATGCCCTGCATCACCTCCATCATATAGCGCATCCATTAGGAACTGAGATCCGTAGACGCTGCATGCCATTCCCCTTGATCGGATAAATTTCAGCACGGATGATATATACTGTTCCGGCACCAGTGCAAAATTCAGCGCAAACATATTGGAATGCAACGAAGCATGGCTTGTGATATCACCATCTTTATACACACCCAGTTCCTTATTCAGGAAATATTTGTTAAACACTTCCTTGATCTCTTTGTGCGCTGCAGCATACTTTCCAACATCTGCCTTATTTCCCGTTACAGCGGCGATCTTTTCCATCAGCACCAGCGCCCGGTAGTGAAAGGCATTGGTCACCGCATTATATTTATTAAATACAAAACCGTCTGTTTCACTTACCGGCCAGTCTACGATGTCCTTAATCTTATCCTTAAAGTTTATAGAGGCCCCAAACTCTTGCGTTTGTAACCCGGTAGTGGTTGATATCAACTTGTTTTTCTCCTTTAACGCCATCAAAGTCCTGTTTTTCAGTATCTCATAATTGGTCATCAGTGAACGTACGTCACCGGTATACAAGTAGTCGTTCCAGGAAATGATCAGTGCCTGTAGTATCCATTCTGTAGGCCAGGTTGGATGCTGTAAAAGGTATTCCGCTGACCGTCGTGCCATTGAATATTCCCTGTCCACACCATAATGACCCAACTGGTTGATCAGTGCGTCGGCTTCATATGGAATGCGTTCTCTGTCGCCATCCACATAGATCCCCGTAAAAGATGTGGCCTTCATAGAATATTTACACAACTCCCAGATCTTGTTAAGTGTGTCATTGGAGGACGTAAATGAGGCCGCCGCATCATCAAAAGGATAATGTACCATTTCCCTGATCACGTCTTGACTGGCTGTCAATGTTTTCTTATACCCTTCCAGTTGCGCATACCTGAAAGGCAGTACTTCTCCAATATATTCCGGCATTTTAATAGCTGCAGGCCCTGTGTTCCGCTTGTCAGGCTCTATTTTGATGCGGTAGGTGTGCTTACCTTTCCTGAGCGGCAGGCTGATTCCGCGATAGCGGATAGTACCACCGGGTTTAGGGTCAAGCAATCCGTCTTTAATAGCCTCACCCAGACTTATTTGCACGGTATCAAGTCCCGTATCAGAAGTCAAACGTATCTGCAGCTGTCCGAATGCATCTTTAGCAAAATCAAACAGCTGCACATCATTCATATGCATAGAAGCCTTCTCAGGAGTCTGCATTGTTTTCACCAATGGTTCAAAAGATGATTTATAGCCAGACAAATCTGCTCCAGTCCGGAAAGCCTTAATATCTGACCATTCACTTTCGCCCCCTGTATTTGTAAAGGTCTTTACCCGCCAGAAATAGATTCTGGAAGGCAGCAGGTCATTGCCCGCAAAAGGGACTGCTACTGATTTCTTGCTTTGAACACGTTTGCTGTCCCATATTGTCCCTTTACCGGCCACTGC
>NZ_DATHGC010000397.1:0-4964 GCF_035317785.1 Pedobacter sp.
TTGCCGCAACCCGGTTTATAAACGGGCAGGTCCCTATAATCACTGTTCTTGATCTTGTAATAATATTCCATTGCCGGAGGCAGTACAAACCAGGCTTTATGGACCATCAGAGAAGGCTGCTCGCATTCATCTGTGATCCTGTAGGTACCTGTGCGGTCCAGGTGGATCATTTTATGATAGGGACAGAGTGCCGTTTTTTCCCCGGCGGGGGATACCAGCTGCAACACTTTATCTGTACAATATTCTCCTGCCTTGTAGCCGCTCTGGCGGCAAACCATCATTTGTTTCAATTTGTTTTTAGGCGTTTTAAACCATTTTCCCGCAGGCAGCTGTTTAAAAATATCAAATAGAACGGGCGCAGCAACATCTATTCCGGTTAGCCCAGGCCGGCCTTCGCCATCAGCGTTGCCTGCCCATACGCAAACGACATAATCTGACGTGAGCCCGACGGCCCAGGCGTCCCTGAAACCAAAACTGGTACCCGTTTTCCAGGCCAGCCTTTGTGAAGAAGAAAATTGCTCCCACAGACCTTCCTCGCCGGGCCGCATCAGCTCCTCCATGGCATTAAAAGTATTCCAGATTGAGCCGTGATCGATAATGGAGTTGATTTGCGTCTGGAACTGATCAAAACGTTCGTCACGGCTTATGGGTTGGCCATGCTCATCCAGCGAACGGAAATAAACCGGAGGATCATAATCGTGCGGATTATACCGCCCTTTGTAGTCATTAAAGTGGTTTAATGTTCTTGCCATCCCCATATATGCCTTTGCAAGGTCCCACATGGTGACCTCGCTGCCGCCCAGTATGAGTGACAGGCCATAATGGTCTGCCGGCCGGCTCAATGTGCTGAAGCCAAACTGTTTGAGTTTATCATAAAATCTCGGGTACTTATAATTTTGCAGCATCTTGACCGCAGGGATGTTTAAAGAGCGGCTCAGGGCACGATCTGCCTGTATAGCACCATCATAACCCATATCATAATTTTGAGGCGAATAGCCGCTTATTTGAGTAGGGATATCAGCGACCAGTGTTTTGGGTAAAATAAAACCATCATTGAGCATACTTGCGTATAAAAAGGGTTTTAGTGTGCTGCCCGGACTTCGGGGCGCTTTGATCATGTCCACATGACTTTCCAGTTCTTTGTTTTCCGGCTGGTAAATATTGCCCGCATAGCTGATCACCGTGCCTTTTTTTACATCGAGAACCAGTGCAGCGATGTTGTTGATGCCGTTTGCACGATAGCGGTTGTTGTACCGCTTTAATAGTTCATTTACACGCAGTTGCAGGTCATAATCTAAAGTAGAAGTGATGCGGGTGGAGGTACTGTTAGGCGTAGCCTTTGGCATGCCTGTTTGATATTCCGTTTTAAATCTGTTCAGTAAATGGGGTGCGTTTTGAGGAAGGGGTAAGGGCTCACCAGGGATGGGCTCCAGTTTTGACAGATCTGCAATGGTCTTGTCCAGAATTTGCAATGAAGCCATTTTATCCAGCAGGTCATTTCTTTTTTTGATCAGCCTTGCTGCGTTTCTTCCGGGGCGGACCAGCGAAGGGCTATTGGGAAGTACAGCCAGCGTTGCCATTTCTCCCCAGGACAGGCTTTCCGCATTGCGGCCAAAATAACGCCAGGCTGCCGCATCCAGACCGACTACATTGCTTCCAAATGGCGCATTGCCAGCATACAGCTTCAATATGTCTTGTTTAGAATTGGTAAATTCCAGCCGGAATGCCAGCAAAACCTCTATCAGTTTCTGCCACAGGGTTCTGTCTGCACCACGCGAAAGCCTGATCACCTGCATGGTGATGGTACTACCGCCGCTGACCACACTTTTGGCCCGGACGTTTTGACGTATAGCCCTGGCCATAGCAATAAAGTCTACACCCGGGTGCTGGTAGAAGCGCTTGTCTTCAAAAGCAATCAGGCACTGCGCAAACCTGACTGGTACAGAATCAGCAACAGGAAAACGCCACTGTCCGTCTTTGGCAATAGATGCGCTTAATAATTGCCCGTCAGATGCCTCAACCACAAATGAAGTCGGGGATTTAAATAATTGTCCGGGCAATGAAAACAGGAAGAAAATAACCAGGAGCAAGAATAGAATATCCGAAATGGCAATTTTCTTATTTGGTGTCATCATGCTTGGCAATCCTTTTATTTAATAAGTTTTTTGTTGTCACAGCTTGTCATCTCGACGACAGGAGAGATCTCTTGTTTCGGCGAGACCTCTTCAGGTAACATTTTTCCATAATCGCTGATATATAACAAATCAACTACCACAAACTAACTAAAACAAACCAACAGTCATGGAAAAATTTGCTGCGTTTTTAAGATTCTTCATCGGGTTTATCAAACACCTTTTTATCAATGTCTGGCCCAGGCTGTAACCCCGGGGCCAGCATCTGTCTATTTGACTACCTCAACCCACTTACCAGCTTCGGTAGCACTGATATTGTTGTTGTACATCGCTTCGCACTGTACAGCCGATAAATAATACCTGCCGATGTAGGATGCATTCAGCAACACCTTGTAGACTACAGTCTCGTTTTCCCTCACGTTAAAATAAGTGAACACCCGGTCGTCCCTGATGTCCCGGTCGGCATAAGGCGAGGAGGCAATGATACCTTCGTTGTCATTGAGCCTGGTATTGATGATCTCCCAGCCCGAAGGAAAGATCTGCGTCAATGCCATCTGTTCGTAATACCCCATCCGGCCCGGATTCTTAATCGTCACTTCCGCATAAAAATCTGTACCCTGTCTTAAAGTAACCGGATCCAGAGGCTTGCCATTCAGTAGCTTATAGCTAATGCTCATGTCAAGCGCATCGGGATTGTTGGGCAGGAAGGTATTCTGTCCGGCCGAAGGCTGACCCTGCAGGATCAGGCGGGCAAACAATACCCTGTCGCCTGTATTTGCAACAGACACTGCACCTTGCCCGGCAAAACTTCCGCTTTTAAATGTCAGTGGCGTGCTGATGATGTACTCTGCCGAATTTACATTTCCTTTCTTGCCATCAATGGTATAACTATATTTTAAACTGGCAGACGATTTATTCTGACCACAGAATTTGGCAATAGCCAGTAAGCTATAAGCGGTAGTCTGTGTGCTGTACCAACTGCCTTTACCCATTTTAGCAGCAACCGTTTGCAGGATCTGCGCGGCGGCAGAAGTACGGCCCAGTAAGGTCAGTGTCTCCAGGATCATGGCCTCATCACGTACATCCGAACCATAGGTGCCACCCAGTTGATTATAAGGCTGGATCTCTGTAGCTAAACCTTTGATCAGGTTACCAGCCGCATCATTTTGCCCTGCAAGTTTATAAGCTGCTGCCAGTCGCCATTTGGCGGTAACAGACAGGTACTCAAAACCCCTCAGGCGGTTCATGGCAGCAATATCCGGCCTTTTGGCCAGTGCAAGTACGTATAAACGGTAAGCCTGCGACAAATCGCCGCCATAAAAATTAGTGCTGTTTGGCACCCAGCCCGAGGCTTTTGCTTTCAGGTAACGCAGCAGTTCATCGGCCATGCCGACTGGCAGCGAATAACCCGCGTTTTGAGCTTCGATCAGGAAATGGCCTGCATAATTGGTGCCCCATTCATCAGAATTGCCTTCACCAGGCCAGTAGCTCAAGCCACCGTCAGGAGTTTGAAACCCGCGAAGCCTGTTGATGCCCGCCTTGACATTCATTTCCGTTTTTGCTTTTTGTGATTCATTCAGTGCGGTCAGTTTATCCAGAAACAACTGCGGGAATACAGAAGAAGTGGTCTGCTCCACACAACCATGCGGATACTGCATCAGGTAGCTGAGGCGTTTTTTAAGGTCAATAGGAGGTATGGCCGACAACTCTACCGATCCGGAATTGGTACCGTTCATTCCTATTGGGGCATACCCGACTGACCAGTTGGTCCCCGGCTGAATCACCGCAGAAACCACATTGGTAACATACGGATTCGGATTCCTGATGTCCATTTCAACATTGTAGACCGCCTTTTCAGTTCCGCTTTGTGCGGTGATCTGGACCTTGGCAATGCCAATAAGCTCAGGTGCTTTGATCTGGAAATAAGTAAGCTGTTCTCCCGGTTGTCTGAAGGCCAACTGTTTTGAAGCCCCGCCAATGACCTGCAGGTTCGTGGCTTTTAGCTGCACCGAAACATTTTTTAAGTTCGGTTCTGTCGCAAATATGGTAGCAGGAAGCGTAAAGCTCTCGCCCGGACCGATCACCCTTGGCAGGGTAGCCAGTAGCATCAGCGGCTTTTTGACCTGCACTGATTTCTCGGCAAAACCATAAGCACCGTCCTGACCAGCCACGACCATGGCCCTAACCGCACCAATATACTGCGGCAGTTTAAATTTATGCACTTTGCTTTCCCCTTTGCCCAGAGCAAAAGGCCCCAGGTATTTGACCACGGGAACAAACCTGTTGGCCTTGGCCGGGTTCAGGTTCCTGTTGATCGAACCATCACCACCAATACTCAGGATGCGCTCCAGGTTGCCGCCCCATGCGCCAAGCACATAGTCAAACAAGTCCCAGGTTTTTACCCCCAGCCCTTCACGTGCATAGAATACCCCATGAGGGTCAGTAGTTTTAAACCTTGTGAGGTCAAGTAAGCCTTCATCTACAATCGCAATGGTATAGGTCATCGCTTTACCATTTTGCTCAGCTACAGTAATGGTATTTTCAGTTTCCGGTTTGATCTTATCGGCCATTTTGATCAGCGGCTTCAATATCGTCTGCGGATCTTCAATCAGCAAAGGAATAGCCCCGTACATACGGATCGGCAGGTCATTGACTGTCTGCGCATGCGGCTGCAATAAAGTAACATTGGCAAAAACATTTGGCGCCATTACAGCTTCCGCTTTGAAGGTAAATTGAGTCTGTCCAGGCTTGGTATCTGTCCAGAAGGTTTTCAGCACCCTGCTGCCGTTTTCTATGGAGATCAGCGCCCGGCCACCCTTACCCGAAGGAATG
>NZ_DATHGC010000398.1:0-17556 GCF_035317785.1 Pedobacter sp.
CCACGTACTGATGAACTTGCTCAGTAATGCCATCAAATATTCTCCGGGAGGCGGCACCATCACACTTGGCTGCACCGTGAAGCAGAGAAAAGTAAAAATCTACGTTAGTGATGAAGGCGTGGGCATCAGCCATGCCGACCAGCAAAGGTTGTTTGAGCGGTTCTACAGGGTAAATAATGATAAGCTGAGGTCTATCTCAGGTTTTGGCATCGGGTTATTCCTGGCATCGGAGATCCTGCGTTATCACAACAGTAAGATCCAGGTAGAAAGCAAGGAAGGGCTCGGCTCAACCTTTTACTTCTACCTGGACCTGTAAAAAATCAGCTCAGAACTTCATCGATCATACCAAATTTCTGAGCTTCCGGCGCGGTCATCCAGTAATCGCGTCCTGCAAGGTCATTGATCTTATCGTAGTCCTGTCTGCTATGTCTGGCGATAATCTGATACAGCTCTTTCTGGATTTTCAGTACTTCCCTGATGCTGATGTCCATGTCTGCGGCTGTTCCCTGTGTCCCGCCGGATGTCTGGTGGATCATCACCCTGGAATGTTTAAGTGCTGAGCGTTTGCCTGCTGCTCCTGCACACAAAAGCACCGATGCCATAGACAAAGCGACTCCGGTACAAATGGTAGCTACATCGGGGGAGATGTACTGCATCGTGTCGTAAATGCCCAGCCCGGCATAAACTGAGCCGCCCGGCGAATTGATGTACAACTGTATGTCCTTAGCAGCGTCTGCCGACTGCAGGAAAAGCAGTTGCGCCTGGATCACATTGGCAATCCTGTCGTCTATGGGTTCTCCGATAAAGATCACCCTGTCCATCATCAGGCGGGAAAATACATCCATTTGGGCTACATTCAGCTGGCGTTCTTCTATGATGTAAGGTGTCATGGCCCTGGGGTCTGCATGTGCTGATGTACGGGAGATGTAGTCGTTGAGGTAGCTGCTGCTGATTCTGTGGTGCTTTACTGCGTAAAGACGAAATTCATTAGTGTTCATAGGGTCTGATGTCTATTTAAATATTGCGCATAGCGCTGCCTGTACCTCTTTTTGAGGTATTATATTGAATCATTAATTAAAGCGGATTGCCTATCGGCCGAACAGTTTCAGGATCTTCTGTCTGAACGATTGATGGGGTGTTGCAGGAGAGAAAAGCGCCTGGTGCACCTGTTCTATTTCTTTTTTGAGCTGCTGCCTTCCGTAAAGCTGCACCAGATGATAGGTTTTCTGCTGCCAGTACATATTTTGCTTTAAGTCCGGCTGTAAAATCAGCCTGGCTTCAAACAGCAGGCGCTCTTCTGCAGGAGTTTTGCCCAGCAAGTGCGCTTCAATCAAACGGGTCTCATTCGATGATGTCTTCATATTGCAGGGCTCTTTGTTTAACTGTTTCTTTCACTTTTTCGAGACATTTGAACTTTTGGGCCGTTGCCGATCGTGCGCCCGAAAAGCCAAACCGTCTGGCCAAAGTTTCCATGTCCAGATTTTCATAGTAAAATGCGCTCAGCAGCCGCATACATTTTTCTCCTGCTTTGGCAAGCAGATTGAGCAGCCTGATGGAGGATATTTCTTCATATGGTGAATCGGCAAGACCCTGATTTTCATCCAAACCATCATCCAATTGATCAAGAGAGACTTCTTTGCTGTTTTCTTTATAGCGCTTGTTCCAAAGGTGCCTGGCGATACCGAACAGGTAAGCCTTCTCCCCCTGCTTCAGCGCTATCTTAGCTAACCTGGTCTTTTCATAATAGATCAGCAGTGCATCCTGGAAAACATCTTTTGCTTCTTCAAATGTGCCGCCCATTTTGCTGATGTGCCTGGCAACGGCCGGAAAGGCTTCCAGATAAAGCGACATAAACATTGCTTCTCTGTCCGGCTGCTGTTTTTCGTCAACGATCATTGGATTCATCTTAAGCTTTTAATAGTATGTGGCGGTTTTAAATCAAATATCACCCGGAGATTATAAAAAATATCAGCATTCTAATTTACGAATTTGAGAGATTATAAAAAAGCCCGCAAGCCTAATGGGCTCCCGGGCTTTTAAAAATTAGCTTTTTGGCCGACTTATTTCTTAGGAATCAGTCTCAGCAATGTGCCTGTAGCCCCTTCTGTAAGCACGTAGATATAGCCGTCCGGACCTTCCGTGGCGTACCTGAAACGGCCCGTCCCCTGGAACATCCTTTCTTCAGATTTAAATGCAGTGCCGTCGAGGGTAACCTTATTGAGCAGGGAATATGCAAGTGCACTGACCAGCAGATTACCTTTCCAGCCAGGATATTTGTCCCCGGTCACAATGCTTAAACCGCATGGACCGATTGAGGGCACCCAATAGTGTTTAGGATTTTCTACACCCGGCAGTTCTTTATCTGGTGTCAATATGGTACCATCATAGTTGATCCCGTAAGATGCCTTAGGCCAGCCATAGTTTTTGCCTTTTTCGATAAGGTTCAGCTCATCTCCGCCTTTAGGTCCGTGCTCCACTTCCCAGATCCTGTCATTGACCGCATCGTAAACCATTCCCTGCGGGTTGCGGTGGCCATAGGTCCAGATAGAGCCGTGTGCGCCCTCTTTTCCCACAAAAGGATTATCTGTCGGGACACGCCCATCGTCAAAGATACGGTGAACCTTACCGTGGTCATTGTCCAGTTCCCAGACCTTTGGCTGTGTTCCTCTTTCTCCCACACTTACAAACAGGTATTTGTCTTTATCAAACACCACTCTGCTTCCAAAGTGGAAATCTGCTTTAAGTGCCGGCTTGGCTTCAAAAACATCCTGCTTGTCAATGATCTGGTTGCCTTTCAGTTTGAACCTTACCACAGCTGTGGAAGCAAGATCGCCTACCGGCTTTGAAAAGGTGATGTAGATCCAGCCATTCTTTTTATAATCGGGATGCAATTTAATGTCCATCAGGCCGCCCTGTCCTTTGGCAACTACTTTAGGTACGCCAATAAGTTTTTCCCCGGTAAATTTATTGTTCTTAAACACCAGGATTTCACCGGAGCGATCAGTGATCAGCAAGCGGCCATCAGGCAGCCAGACCATGCCCCATGGATTTTTCAGGCCATTGCCCTCATATAGTTTTTCGGCCGTAACGTCGGATTTAACGGCATCCTGTGCCCTGGCCGGGGGAAATGTGAGTCCGGACGCGAGCATCAGGAAGAAGCAAATTCTTTTCATATTATACATGTGTCAATTATTTTTCTTTTGTGTTATCCACCTGCAATTTATCATTAATGTTTTGCAAAAAACATTCATCACATAAATGTTAGACAAAAAACCCGCTTTCGCGCGCGGCTGGCACAGAGGTTAGCAGATAATTTAGTAATTTAAAGCAATGAAAATACCTGTTTTATTATTGTTGTTTCTGATCTCCAATATCGCCTTTGCGCAGCGTAAAGACTACAGATTCCCTTTAGTGGTATCAAAGGATAAGCGTCACTTAACTGATCAGAATGGCAAATATTTTTTGTATAATGGTGATACGGCCTGGATGCTGTTCCTGAAACTGACAAAGGAGGAAGCGCTGGAATGCCTGATACGCAGACAGGCGCAGGGATTTAACGTGGAGCAGATCATGCTGACCGGATTTGCAAATTTTAATAAAGAAACTCCGGTAAACCGCTATGGCCAAAAACCATTCTTAAACGCAAACGATTTTACCACACCAAATCCTGAATATTTTGATCATGTAGAATGGATAATCAAAAAGGCAGACTCCATTGGATTGGTATTGGCGATCGCCCCGCTGTGGGCGGGATGCTGCGGTGAAGGCTGGGCAGGGAAGGACAAAGCGATGGCAGCCAATAAACCTGAAGGCAATTATAAGTTTGGCACTTATCTTGGCCAGCGCTTCGGCAAATACAAGAACCTGCTGTGGATTATGGGTGGTGACAATGATCCGGGCACTGACAGAGAAAATTACAGACAACTTGCCCTGGGAATTAAAAAATATACGCCTAAACAGCTGATCACTTACCACGCCTCATCTTCGCATTCCAGCACAGATGTACTGCCTGGAGAAACATGGCTTGATTTCAGTATGGTATATACCTATTTCAGAGGCTTCAATAAGGCCTGGACACAGAATCAGCCTGATGTATATGAAGTATCCTGGAAGGAATACAATAAAACGCCTTTAAAAGCATTTATCCTTGGAGAATCCACCTATGAGGGTGAGCATGATGCCTGGGGATCGGCATTGCAGGTGAGAAAACAGGCCTACTGGGCAGTGCTTGGCGGCAGTATGGGTAACGCATACGGCTCACCGCTATGGACCTGCGGCCCCGACTGGAGAAAACATTTGGATCTGCCAGGTGCGGCATCTCTGAAGCATTTCTACAACCTTTTCAACGCACTCAGGTGGGAAAAACTGGTGCCGGATTCTAATAAAGCCATTGCGGTTTCCGGAAATGGTGATTTCGCTGTTAATGATTATTCAACGACGGCTATTGCCAATGACGGAAGTTTCTCTGTGTCTTACCTTCCAGGTCCGAGAACACTTTCCATAGATTTAAGTAAATATAAAGCCAGGCGGCTGACAGCGAGCTGGCTCGAACCTGCTACAGGAATAATACGACAGAAAGACAAGATCACTTTTAAAGGAATCCGGAAGTTTACCCCGCCAGCCGGTTTACATGACTGGGTGTTGATGATCCGCTGAGTCCCGGTGTCATCCTTAAGGTCTCCCGGAATTTAAAGATGCTCAGGCCAGCTGCCATCACCAGGCCATGTTCAGGTTTTGTCCTGATGTTGCTGAAGAGAAAAATATGTCTTTCTCTTAGTGAATTAAGCTAAAACTTATATATTTATGAATGGCTGGTTAAGGAAGAAATGGTTTTTTTCCGGATTGGTTTAACCGATAACAAAAAAATATGCTGATAATCAACAGTTTTGAAGAATATGCGTCGCTTTTAGGCAAAGAAATAGGTGTTTCTAATTGGCATAAAATAGATCAGGAACAGATTAATAAATTTGCTGATGCAACGTTGGATCATCAGTGGATACATGTAGACAAGGAAAAGGCTGAAGCTGAGGGACCGTTTAAAGCCACCATCGCACATGGCTATTTAACTTTGTCATTAATTCCATACTTATGGAAGCAGATTGCAGATGTCCGCAACATTAAAATGGAAATAAACTATGGTATTGAGAGTTTCAAATTTGGCCAGGCGGTCCTGGTAGACAGTGAAATCCAGCTAAAGGCTAAACTTAAGTCAATAGCAAATTTGAGAGGAGTTACCAAAGTGATTATTGAAGCCACACTGATCATCAAAGATCAGCCGAAACCTGCTTACACGGGTAGTGTGGTATTTCTTTATCATTTTATTTAATCTGAGCTGGCAGGTACGGATTATTCTCTAAGTTACCTTCCTTAGCAGCGGTGATACTATAGAGACTGTTCCATCGTCTAAACAAAAAACCGGAACTATAGAAGTTGGCTTGGGAGGATGATCGCAAACAAAAAAAGCAGCTCTTTTCAGAACTGCTTTAAAACCTGGGTGGCTGATGGGGCTCGAACCCACGACCCTCGGCACCACAAACCAATACTCTAACCAACTGAGCTACAACCACCGTGTTTTTTCAACGCTACAAAAGTACGATTTAAAACATTTTATTCAAATATTTTTAAATTTTGCTTTACGATTTCTTTTAACCGATTAAATTTCAGTTGGTTTACTTTCTGTTTTAGTATTAAATGGATACAGAAAATTGCATTTAACGCTTAAAAAGCTAGATTTGCGTACATATGATCGAAATTTATACTGACGGAGCAGCTAGCGGAAATCCCGGCCCGGGAGGATACGGAGTTATTTTAAGGTCCGGTCAGCACTATAAAGAGATCAGTGGCGGCTTCAGGCTCACCACAAATAACAGGATGGAACTCCTTGCGGTGATTGTAGGGCTGAAGGCCTTAAAAGCGCATGGACAAGAAGTAACGATTTTCTCTGATTCTAAATATGTGATCGACTCTGTAGAGAAAAAATGGGTATTTGGCTGGGTAAAGACCGGCTTCAAGGGCAAAAAAAACAAAGATCTCTGGATACAGTTCCTCAACGTCTATAAACTGCATTATGTGAATTTCGTTTGGGTAAAAGGCCACAACAACCATCCGGAAAACGAACGTTGTGATGTACTTGCAGTTGCTGCCTCGAAAAATAAGGCAGCACTGGCAATTGACACCGAATTTGAGGCGGTCAAAGACGCTATTTAGAAATCTTTACTACATAATTTAAAAAAAATAAGCATATTTAACCATTAGTTATTGATAAATTAAAACGCTACATGACGAATAAAAAGATATTAATAACCGGAGCTAGCAGAGGTCTTGGTTTAGCAATATCTAGGAAACTTTCTTCGCAATATGAACTGATCCTGCATGCGTCAAGCAAAGAAAGCTTTACCACAACCCTTCCAAACAGTCATATCTTATGTGCTGATCTTTCAAATCCTGAACAGGTATCCGATTTTTGCAAGCAATTAAAAAAAGAACATGGCGGCCAGCTTTATGGTGTCATCAACAATGCAGGTGTTACCTTCGACAACTCACTGATATTTCAGCCGGAAAAGGCTATAGATGCCATGCTAAATGTCAACCTGAGGGCCCCGATCATGATCTGCAAAACTGCCATGAAGATTTTTAGCCTTAGTAAGATGGGCGTGATCATCAACATCAGTTCGGTAGTTGGTGAAACAGGCAATGCATTCCAGGCAGTATACGCCTCCACAAAAGCAGGCTTAGTTGCGCTCTCCAGGTCGCTGGCACAAGAGGCCGCTGCTTTGAATGAAGAACATAACATCAGGGTACTCAGCATATCCCCCGGTTTCATAGAAACCGATATGACGGATAAGCTACCGGAAAAAGAAAAGGAAAAGTATTTAAAAATGATCCCGTCAAAAAGATTTGGTAAAGCAGAAGATGTCGCAGAATTGATTTCTTTTCTGTTATCCGAGCAGTCCGCTTATATCAACGGGACAAATATTCACATTAACGGAGGCCTGGCCTGATCAAGATACACTATATATGAATAACCTTTTAGGAATATCCCCGGCAGGTTTACTAATCCACGGACCAAAAAAAACACTTTTAAATGCTTACCACTGGCATTTGCCTGATACCGGGATTGTGGCCAGCTATTCCCCTACCGCAAGAGATGTAGAAGATCACTTCGGAGTTTTCAGGGGTGTAGATCAGATCGAGGCATTTGCCCAGGCCACCATCGTATCCTGCAGCGGCTTTTTAGAATGCATCAAGCAAAAATGTGATCCTGAATACCTTAAAGCCAATTTTATTCCGCTGTTTATCAGTATTGGACAGGTCAATTTCAGAAGCTATCTCGAAGAGGGCGATGTGTTCATCAGCATGGGAAAGATCACTTTCTACAAGTTCAGACAAATGACCTGTGACGGCAGAATTTACAAAGTACCTAAAGGTTTGGACCTTGATGCGTATTTTAGCAATTATACTAAGGAACAGTTTCTAAATTATGAGCTGGGTGAAGGCTTCACGCTGATCGCAGAGCTGTTTGAGGTAACCGGAAAAGGAATGAAAAGAGATAAAATAACAAGATAACCCCATATGGAAAGACAAGAAATTATTGACGGATTAGTAGAGATCTTAAAGACCGTAAGAACAATAGACCAGGAAAAACTGCAAAACGTAACCGAAGAAACAGATTTCATAGCAGACCTCAAAACCCCGTCAACAGAAATGATCAATATCGCTGCGAAAGCCGAGCAGAAGTTTGATGTCGAGTTTGAAGATGATGACATCGACGACCTGGGATCAACGGTTAAAGATATTGTTGACCTCATCATCAGAACTAAAGAAAGGGCATAGCGATGGCTGCAGAAGGAAGAAGAGTAGCGATAGTAGGTATGGGCGGAGCATTCCCTAACTGTAAGGATCTGAATGAGTTCAAACAAAAACTATTTGCCGGTGAAAGCCTGATCAGGGATTGGGATGAAGCCATGGCACATGGAAAAAATATCCGCTCTACAGTTTCCGGTTATATTACAGAGGCTGAAATGGGCCTTGAAGCGATCTACTCTACCCTTGCTGCAGGATATCCTGAAACTTATATTGATCACCTCGGCAGAATTCCGGACGGCAATTTATCTACAGCTGATGTGGGCAGTATCTGGTCTATGATCGGGTCACAGGAGGCCATAAAAATGGCTGGCTGGACAAATGCCGAAACAGAATCGGAAGAAACAGGTGTCGTCATCGGATCAGGTGGTGCGGGTCATGTGATCTTAAGAACAGCCTGGCACAACTTCTTCGAATTAAAACGTAAAACCAGAATTGCGGGTTCACATACTGTGGACAGGGCAATGGTCTACCGGGATGCCGCCAATGTTTCTTGTCTGATAAAAAATAAAGGGGTTTGCGAAGCCATCGGTTCTGCCTGTGCAACAGGCCTCGGCAATATTGGCTACGCTTACCGGCTGATCAAATTTGGCATCCAGGATCGTGTTGTGGCCGGCGGAGTGGAAGGAACCTCGCTGGAAACGTTTATTGGCTTTGATGCCATGCAGGTCCTGAGCAAAGGTTTTACCGCCGCCGAAAGCTCCCGCCCTTTTGACACCAGCAGAAACGGTTTTGTCTGTTCATTCGGATGCGGCATCGTAGCATTGGAAGAATATGAAATGGCCAAAGCCAGGGGCGCGAAGATCCTTGCTGTGATCGACAATTACCACAACAATTCTGACGGTGCGGGCAATATGTTCTTTCCTTCTTTCTCCGGTCAGAAACGACTGTGGAAGGGGCTCATCAGCGACCTGCAGATTAAACCGGAAGTAGTAAAGGTCCACGGCACCTCAACCCCTGTCGGGGATGCCATTGAGCTGCTGAGTGTTGTCGACATTATGGGTGAAGAGAGTTACCATATCTCTGCTCCGAAATCACAATTTGGCCATATGCTGGGTGCAGCCGGGGCTGTAGAACTCATTACCTCCATATTGATGCTTGAAAAGCAGCAGGTATTGCCCTGCCTCAATTCAGACGTGTTGAATCCGGAACTGGAAAACTTTCAAAAATCACCTGAATGGGAAGGGCCTGAAAAACCTCTTGAAGGATACAGGCACCTGATCTCAAAAGAAATAGTACACAAGGAGATCAACCAGATCGTTTGTTTAAACTACGGTTTTGGCGGCACCAATAGTGCAATGTCCATCTCAAAACACCAGTAGAAATGATTGACAATAAAAATAAAGTCGCCGTTATTTTCGGGGTTAGAAATGACAGTTCCATCGCTTATGATGTTGCGGTCAAACTCCACCAGTCCGGATGTAAGATTGCGCTGAGCTACGTAGACGATACCAAACTAAACGTATTGTACCTGCTGGATGAACTGGGTATCCCTCAAAAGCTCGCTATGCATGTTGATGTCAGAGATGAGGCGCAGATCACCGCATTCATACAGTACATCCATGCAGAACTTGGCCCAATCGATTATATCCTGCATGGGGTGGCGTTTGGCAGTCAGCAGGTCATGTGCTACAGCTTTCCGGGTAGTGATATACCGGCCCCTAGTTATATCGATATCCCTTTCGAAGATTTCATGGATTCTTTTGATATCAGCGCCTATTCACTGCTTAGGATCGCGCGTGTGGCAGAGCCTTTCCTTGCAGATCATGCTTCCATATTGACACTGACCTACAATGCCTCTCAGCGTGTATTCCCGGGATATGCGGGAATGTCTATCAACAAGGCTGCCCTCGAAAACATCGTACTTTACCTGGCGAGCCACTTCAGGGCTAAGAAAATAAGGGTAAATGCACTATCAGCGGGACTGGTCATGACCACCTCCGCGGGTGGAATAAACGGGGTACGCAAACTTCGTAAAATGGGCAAGGTTACTGCTCCCCTGGGCAATATAGATGCCGGGGATGTAGGCAATTCCGCATTGTACTATTTTTCAGACCTGTCAAAACGAGTAACCGGCAACATCCATTTCGTTGACGGAGGATTTAACATCATGGGGGTCGCAATCGATGAATAGTGAACTGTTGAAATCAATTGAAGGATTGACCGCAGGTCAGAGATTTGCCGTGGGCAATGACCTGGTGTTCATTCCTGATTTTAAACATTCGCTGAACCCGCTGTTCAAAAGCAAAACATATACCGCAGCAGAGATCGCTTACTGTGATCGATTTGAAGATGCATTGCTCCGGTATGCCTCTACCTGGGCAGCAAAGGAAGCTGTATACAAAGCCATCAAACAGATCGATCCCTCGACCTTGCCCTGGTTAAAAATTGAGATCATCCGGGAAAAGATCGGTGGCCGTCCCCATGTCGTGTTTCACCACAGCCCTGCAAATCCATTCCGGGTCAGTTTAACACTGTCACACGATGGTGATTATGCCTGGGCGATAGCCATTGCTGAACTGAAATGACAGAACACTACTTTGAAGACCAGTTTGTAAAGCTGCACTACTATAAATCTGGCAGCGGACCGCGCCATATGCTGTGCTTTCACGGATTTGGGATGCATGGAAAACAGTTTAAGCTGCTGACTGCGCAACTCGGCCACCAATACACTTTCTGGGGGTTTGATCTCTTTTTCCACAAAGAGACCCTGTTAAAAGATCAGCGTCTCGCTACCGTAAAAAAAGGGCTGCAAAAAGCAGAACTTGCAGCAATGATCCTCGCTTTTTGCAAGCATGAACAGATCCGCTCTTTTTCAGTTATCGGATATTCCATGGGTTCCCACTATGCAACAGCTGTTGTCGAAGAACTGCCTGACATGGTTAAAGAATACATTATCGCTGCTCCGTCCTCCATTAATCCGGGTACCCTGATCCGGTTCTTTGGCAAAAATAAAGCCGGCAATAAAATCCTCGAAAAGCTGATGCTCAGTGAAAAAGCGATGATCAGGATCATCAGTTTCTTTAAATGGATCAGGTTCATTGACGCGACCGGAAGAGACATTTTGCACAAGGAGGTCGGCACACCTGAGCTGAGGTTTGCCTTATATGCTTGTTTTACCTACCTGCGCCTGCTGGAAACAGATGAAGACAAACTGATCAGGCTGCTCAATTTACATAAGATCAAAAGTATATTTATATTTGGCCGGTACGACAAAATGTACCTGCCGGGTATCGGAAAGAAATTCTTTTCCAAATTCAAGCCGGATGAAGTGATCGTACTCGATGAAAACCATGAAATGATCAATCTTAATTTTGTAAACAGGCTGGCCCAATCCCTTCTATCATGATCAAAGCAAGACCACTCAGTTCCTTCTTTTTCTGGTGGGGCGCCCTCCTGATCGGCTGGCTGCTCAAAAGACGCTTCAATAAAATCGTCATCAGGGATGCGGCTGTCAAACCTGATCATTCCTACCTGCTGATGTGCAACCATTTCAGTTTTCTGGACGGGCTCCTGGCCTATTACTTATGCCATAAAGCCCTGAAAAAGAAAGACGCAATGAAAAGCCTCTACATCATGGTATTGAAAAAACAGATGCAGAAGAACAAATGGCTCAAATACTGTGGTTGTTTTTCAGTTGAGCCACGAAAGCGCTCCATGAAGCAAAGCTTTGAGTATGCAGCTGAAGTATTGTCCACTCCTGGAAATGTCCTGCTTTTTTATCCGCAGGGAAATCTGGAAAGCATTCAAGTCAGGCATATCCAGTTTGAAGATGGCCTCAGGCAGATCGTTCCGCAAATCCAGGGCAAATGTCAGCTGATCTGGAGCAGCAACCTGATCGAATACTTTGAAAGTACAAAGCCATCCATATATTTCAATATGCTGGACTGCGGCAACAGCGAAGAATTTGATTTTGAAGCATTACAGAAAAAAGTAAACCTGCATCATCGCAGGGCCATGGAAAAAAACATCAGGTTCACCAAAGAACCAGTCTGATCATACACTACTGTTTAATCCTGCTTAGTCCTTCTTTTGCCTGCGTATCAATGCTGTTTTGATATTCGTGATCTTTCATCTTCAGGGTCATGTTGTAGTAAGCAGCGGCTTTTGCATTGTCCTTTTTTTGCTCGTACAGCATTCCGGAAAACAGAGCGGAGTTGGCAGCATAGTAAAAGGCTTCATTCCTGCCCAGATTGATGGCTTTTTGATAATTGGTTATGGCCTCGTTAAATGAATTCATCCGGTCATAGATCCTCCCCAACCTGTAATAGAGCTCTATGTGGTCACGGAGCAGCTTGAGTTCATTTTGATGCTTATCTTTGAGCTCTGCCAGGGCTTTGTTGTAGTAGCCCCCGTCAAAATAAAACCTTGCCCGCAATAGATCTGCATCTGGCTTTGCGTCATTCGCCTCCTTAAGGGCCTGCTTGTCTTTTTCATCAGTGGCGTATCCTTTGGAGCGGACCAGCTTTAAATAATTGGCATAGCCCAGCATATCGCCTTTAAACAGGTAATGATAAGCCAGTTTCAGATAAGTATCCTTGATGTAATTTGTCCCGCGGTAGGCTTTGAGGTAATTGGTCAGATAAACATGTGCATCGCTATCCATACGACACAACTTGGCGTTGCCCAGCAAATATTGGACAGTAGGCATAGGCGTATACTGATTTGATTCAGAAATGCTTTCAAAATAGGTGATGGCAATATCATTATGCCCGGTCTTAAAAGCCACATAGCCCTGCAGATAAGTTTTCAGCATACTCTTATCGTTCATCTCCTTAAGATAGGAATTCAGTTTGGCATAGTTGCCCCGGTTGTGCAGGAGGTCAATGTCCATAAAACACAACAAGAAAATGGCCTCATCATCATAAAAACTGTATTTAGTCCCGGAGATCTGCGATTTGAATGCCTCCAGCTGCCTTACCCCCTTAGCAATGTTGCCCCGCACACCGATCAGGTCGGCTATTCCTTTCAGGTTTGAAGGGATTGCCCCAAAAACTACTTCTATCAATGCCAGGCTCTTTTGGTTCGGAAGAAAATCCCTGAATTTCTCATTGTTCTTTTTCAGCAGGCCCTGGGCTTTCCGCAGGTCCATGGTCGAGGAGGTATAATCTCCGAACTTAGCTTTGAGCAGGCCCCATTGCAGGTAGATTTCTGCCTGGGCAAAAAGATAGTAGGGCGAATTTTCATCGTTATCTTCCAGCGCGTCTATTCTGTCCGATCTGCGCGCTTTGAACTTGTCGTAGTCTGCTTTACTGTCTGAAGTCAGCAAGTGAAAATAATCCACATAGTTCTCCAGCAAAATGGCGATTCCGTTTTGCGGATTTTTACTTTTTTCTTCAGCAATGTATCTTCTGGCATCGTTCAGCCGAAGGTCAAATATGGCTTTGTAGGCTGCCGCTGAATTGGCATCGAATATAAAACTGGCTTTAGCTGAAAATTGAAATAAGATCAGAAATATAGCAGGAAAAAGATATTTAACGGGCATGCAGGTTTTCGTAAAGTTGATTTTCAACGCATTCAAAAGTAGGTAAAAATTATTTATATAGTTTCTGTACGGATTCGATAAAGTAGCTGCTGCGCTTTGATTTGCCGGTCTCTTTACGCTGAACCTGTTCACCTGATCCTTTATTTTTCTTTTGCTCATACACTTCGAAATGCCGGGAAAGCTCATTGTTCCTTCTCCATTTCAGAAAATCAAAGCTATAGGCCCTGGATTCTTTTACAATGGCTTTGAGCTTTGCTTCCGGAATTTTTCCAACCAGGCTTTCCGGATGTACCCCGCACCTGTATAACACTTCATTTTTTATAATATTGCCCACACCGCTAAAAATATTCTGGTCCAATAAAACATCTGCTATCTGCTTATCGCCAAGTTCGCGAAGCCTTTTCAATGCTTTAGCAGGTTTCCAGCTATCCCCCATCACGTCAGTTTCCCAATCATAGACCTCATCAAGCGGCTGATCCAAACGCTTTACCGTACATACATAAAAATACAGGTCATCGTCATTGAAATGAAAAGCTATTTTGGGGTTTACTTTTTTGGTTCATGCAGCTGATAACTGCCAAAAAGACCAAAATGTATCCTGATGGTAAAGTCAGAAAAACAAATTAAAAAATGCTTGCCCCAGGATTTAAAATCAATGATTTTCCGGTGCTCAAAAGCACCCATCTCCAGATCGGCGTATCCTGATGCTTCAGCTACAATCTTCTGTTTAAGGTAATTAACCTTTTCTTTTAGAATAACGATGGATGGTCCCTCAGGCATTTTTAGTTTTATTAGGAAACAGGCCTTATGACTAAAAGTTTTTCTTAAATTGAAGAATAATGTTATATGTTTGTACATGTAACATTTAAATGAGCCCATAATGTATATACATATAAGTCACTATTTTTTATTAGCGCTTACTGTAATTTGCGTTTCTTGCGGTGTACCACGGGAAAATGTTTTGAAATATGTAGATCCCAATATTGGTACGGCACACAGCAGATGGTTCTTTTATACGCCTGCGGCGTTGCCGCATGGCATGGCCAAGCTTGCGCCCTCCACCAATGGTCATTATGGCAATCCGTCCGGCTGGGAGGCTGTAGGCTATGACACCAGGCACAACTCTATAGAAGGTTTCGTACACTTTCATGAGTGGCAGATTGGCGGCGTATCGGTAATGCCGGCCACAGGGGTACTCAGGGTAAAGCCAGGGCAGCTGGATGGACCAAAAGATGGTTACCGCTCCGCCTTTGACCATAAGAATGAACTGGCTCAGCCGGGATACTATAAAGTCCTGCTGGACAACTACGGCATCACCGCCGAACTGACTGCCACTGAGCGGGTAGGCTTCCACCGGTATACTTTTCCGAAAAATGAAATGTCCAGGATCATTCTCGATATTGGGAATAAACAGGGAGAAAGTGATATCGTTCGTGATGCTTCGGTAAAGATGGTTGATGACACACATTTTGAGGGTTTTGTGACTACCTACCCCCGGTACATCAAAAAATACGACCCCAGGGGTAAAATTTCTATGTATTTCTTTGGTGAGGTCAGTAAGCAACCCAGAAATACCGGTTCATTTAACGACAAAGGCATTCAGCAAAACAGCAGCAGCACCAGCGGAAAAGGTGCCGGACTGTTCCTCGAATATAAAACTGAAGACAAAGAGATTATAGAACTGAAGATTGGCCTGTCCTATACCTCAACACAAAACGCCAAAGCAAACCTGGCTGCAGAAGCCGGCACACTTACTTTTGACAGAGCAAAGGAAAAAGCACAGGAGATCTGGGCAAAGGAACTGGGCAAGTTATATGTAACCGGAACCGACCAAAACGACAAGGTCAAATTTTATACAGGTCTGTATCACGCTTTATTGGGCAGAGGTATAGCGAATGATGTCAACGGCGATTTCCCAAAATTCGGAACTGATTCCATAGGCCATCTACCGCTCGACGTGCAAGGAAAACCTAAATACAACTATTACAACACAGATGCCATTTGGGGTGCATTCTAGAACCTGACGCAGCTCTGGGCACTGTCTTATCCGGAACGTTACAAAGACTATGTACAGACCCAGCTTGAGGTCTACAAAAACAGAGGCTGGTTTGCTGACGGTGTATCCAACGGTCAATTTACCTCCGGCGTGGGTACAAATTTTGTAGGCCTTGCAATAGCTGCTGCCTACAATTCGGGTATCCGTGACTACGACACAGACCTCGCTTATAAAGCCATCAAAGAAAACGAGGTCAGCTGGCAGAACAGACCTGTAGGGTCCGGAAAATTGGATGTTAAGGCTTTTATGGAACGTGGGTATGTTCCCTTTCTTGAAGCCGATCAAACAGACTCTACCGGTTCCCGGTTTTCTGCTTCGCACACCATGGAATACAGCTATAGTGCCTTCGCACTGGCCCAGATGGCGAAATCATTGGGCAAAACCGCCGATTACAACACCTTTATTCAAAAATCCAACGGATGGAGCTTGCTGCTGAATCCACAAAGCAAGCTTATCCATCCCAAAAGGGCCGACGGTTCTTTTATCGGCAAATTTGATCCGTTCCAGCCCTGGCGGGGTTTTCAGGAAGGTAATGCGGTTCAGTACAGTTTCTATGTTCCGCAAAACCCATACGGACTGATCAAAGCAATTGGTCAGACTGAATTTAATACTGCCTTAAACAGCATCTTCGAAACCGCACAGAAAAATGACTTTGGAGGTGGTAAAACAATTGATGCCTTCGCCGGTATCAAATCCAATTACAACCATGGCAATCAGCCAAATCTGCACGTCAGCTGGCTGTTCAATTTCTCAGGTAAACCCTGGTTTACGCAGAAATGGACACGGGCAATCTGCAATGATTTTTATGGCACGGAAAGCATTCACGGGTATGGCTACGGACAAGATGAAGACCAGGGGCAGCTGGGCTCATGGTACGTCATGGCCGCATTAGGACTGTTTGACGTAAAAGGTTTAACAGACCTGAGGCCAATTATCCAGTTCGGAAGCCCGATGTTTCCGGTGGCATCGATAAGACTTGGAGACGGAAAACCCCTGCTGATAACCACAAGTAATAATTCAGCAGAGAATGTTTATATCCAGTCGGCAACCTTTAATGGAAAGAACCTGGACAACTGCTGGATGTACAGGGATGAACTGATGAAAGGCGGGCACCTGAAATTTATAATGGGCAGGCAGCCAAATACAAAATGGGGAGTAGAGAACCCTCCCCCATCTGCACAGTAATTACTTCTTCTCTCCCCAAAAGGATTCAATCTCCTCAAGTGATTTGCCTTTGGTTTCAGGCAAAAGCTTGTAAACCGTAATGAACGCAACGAAGCAAAAGAAGGCGAACACCCAAAAGGTAGCTGCCGTACCGGCTTCCCGCAATAATATCGGGGTTACCTGGCCCATGATCGTATCGGCCACCCACATGACCATGATACTGACCCCCATGGCCTTACCACGGATCCTTGTAGGAAATATCTCTGAAGCCACTACAAATTTCAGCGGACCAATAGAAAAAGCAAAACAGGCCAGGAATAGGGTTACGCTCACAATCAGCAAAATACTGCTGGTCATTCCCAGGTAGAACAAGATACCGGTGATCACCAGGCTGATGGTAGCGCCGATCGTTCCGGCGATGTAAAGCGGTCTTCTGCCCCATTCGTCGACCTTCCATATGGCGATAAATGTAAAAACCAGATTGGCCACGCCAAATATGATCTGTCCTAAAAAGGAATTGCTTAGTGCGATGCCCGAATCATTCAGGATAGAGGGGCCGTAATAAATGATGGCATTGATCCCGCTCAGCTGCGAAAACAAAGGCAGCAGGATACCCAGCAGCAAAGCTTTGCGAAGCCTGGGCGTAAACAATTCCTTGTAAGAGCCCATATCGTTGCTGTCTTCCCGCTCTGTATCCACCCCTTCCACATTGCCGTTGTTGATCTTTTTAAGAATGTCCAGTCCCTGTGCCGTGAAGCCCTTCCTGATCAGCCACCGTGGACTTTCCGGAACGAAAAACAAACCGATCAGGAACAGCAGGGCCAGTACCGTACCGATGCTGAACATACCCCGCCATACTTCACTGATATAGATGAGGTCAAATAATCGCGGCGCAGCTGAAGCAACATGATGCTCAGCATAATTCAGCAACAACGAATTGGTAACATATGCCAATAATATACCTGCTGTGATGGCCAGCTGATAACAA
>NZ_DATHGC010000399.1:0-4868 GCF_035317785.1 Pedobacter sp.
ATCCGCTGTTCAATGACGCCAATTACGGCGGAGACAAAATACTGAAGGGCACCACCTTTACCAAATACAAGCAATTTGTACAAAACTGCTTTAATATTCTGCCCCGTCAGGCCCTCCATGCACAGACCTTAGGATTTATCCATCCAACTACCAGAAAATATATGGAGTTTGAAGCACCCTTGCCTTCCGATTTTGACGACGCCCTCAGCAAGTGGCGAAATTATATAGTACAAGCACCTGAATAACCAGATCGCCTTCATGGAGTATATTTTACACAATGACGAATTCGTTCCTGCGGACCAGCCCATACTAACCGCCCATAACCGTGGTTTTAGGTACGGTGACGGCTTGTTTGAATCCATGAGGATGTGCAATGGGAAACTGAAATTTGCCGAACAGCATGCCGACAGGCTGAAAGCCGGTATGAAGGCACTTAAAATTGAAGGCGGAAATCTGCTCGATGAATATTTTTTAAGACAAAAGACCACCGAACTCTGCAAAAAAAACAAGTTCAAAGAAAATGTACGTTTCCGCCTCTCAGTTTACCGTGCAGGCGAAGGCCTTTATACCCCTGCAAACAACAAATCGGGCTATGTACTGGAAGCATCAGCCCTTACAGCAAACAACTACGAACTCAATAAAAAAGGACTGATCGTTGACGTATACGACGAACTGACCAAACATATAGACAAGCTGGCCAACTATAAAACCAGTAATTCGCTCCTTTACGTAATGGCCGGGCTGTACAAGAAACAGCACCATTTGGATGAAGCATTTATACTGAACCAAAATGGTTTCCTCTGCGAAAGCATCAGTTCCAATGTTTTTGTGGTGTACAATCAGCAGATTTATACCCCTGCGCTTTCAGAAGGCTGTATTACAGGTGTAATGAGAGGTGTGGTGATGAACATCG
Source organism: Pedobacter sp. (assembly GCF_035317785.1). Lineage (GTDB taxonomy): Bacteria > Bacteroidota > Bacteroidia > Sphingobacteriales > Sphingobacteriaceae > Pedobacter. The sequence goes on from NZ_DATHGC010000399.1 coordinate 914, forward strand.
CGAAGATGAACAGCATTTCAATGGTCGAAGCACAGATCAATCCCGAAGTCTTAAAAGAAGCAGACGAAGTATTCGTTACCAATGCAGTTGGAGGTGTCCGCTGGGTAATGGGCTATGGCAGAAAACGTTACTTCAATGAAGTAGCAAAAGAACTGAGTGCAAAACTAAACCTGCTCTGATTTACAACCGCATTCCCCTTAAAAATTCATCAGTTGCCATTCTTTTTTTGCCTTCGTACTGCAGGTCCGTCAATTTAATGAAACCATCTGCGGCGGCAAACTTCAGATAGGTTTTGCCATCCGAGAGAAAAGTGCCTGCCGCAACACCCGGATCCTGGTCCTCAAGCTCAGCTTTAAATACTTTTAAAGTCTTCTCATTCAGTTTGGTAAACGCAGTCGGGTATGGACTCAGGCCCCTGATCAGGTTATAGATCTTTAAAGCAGGCTGGTTCCAGTCGATCAGGCAATCTTCTTTAAAGATCTTGGGCGCATGTTTCAATTCCCCGCTTTGCGGCTGTGGCTGCTCCTGATAATCACCGTTGGCTATCGCCGTTACGGTTTTAACCAGTAATCCCGCTCCGACATGCATCAGCTCATCGTGCAGTTCCCCAGCCGTCTCGTCTGGCCGGATCTCCGCCTTTTCAGAAAATATCACATCACCCGTATCAATCTCATGTTTCAGAAAGAAAGTAGTTGCGCCACTTTCTTTTTCTCCGTTAATGATCACATGATTGATAGGAGCAGCTCCCCTGTATTGCGGGAGCAAAGAAGCATGCAGGTTGATGGTCCCTTTGACAGGCATGTCCCAAACAATCTCGGGCAGCATCCTGAAAGCAACCACCACCTGCAGGTCAGCTTGTAAAGCCCTGAGCTCTTCAATAAAAGCAGGATCTTTTAACTTCAGCGGCTGCAGTACCGGAATGCCTTTAGATACCGCATATTGCTTTACAGCACTTTCCTGCAGTTTTTGGCCCCTGCCGGCAGGCTTATCTGCTGCGGTAACTACACCAACAACATCAAAACCAGCTTCTACCAAAGCGTTGAGAGATGCCACTGCAAAATCGGGGGTACCCATGAAAACTATTTTCATATGTTTTTGTTTGAGATTAACGGTAAAGATGCGCCTGCAAAATAAAAGAATAAAACGCATATTTTACTGAAACCATATGGTACAAACCCTCGAAGAAATAAAATCCAGTGGATTAACCTACGCAACCGATAGTCAGCCAGGTATATACAGAAAAGGGAAACCTGGAAAGTTTTATTATGAAGACAAAGACGGAAACCGGATTACCGATGAAGATCAGCTGGCCAGGATCAAGGCGCTGGTGATCCCGCCCGCATGGACAGCAGTCTGGATTGCCAGCAGAAAAAGTGCCTATCTGCAGGTCACCGGCCTTGATGCCGCAGGCAGAAAACAATACAAGTACCATCCGGAATGGACCTCAAGAAGGTCTGACAGCAAATATTTCCGCTTACTGGAATTTGGCAAAGTCCTCCCGCAGGCACGGAAGCAAATCGCAAAAGACTTAAAGCGTGAAGAGTTTGACGAAACAAAGGTATTGGCCATTTGTATGCAGGTGATGCTAAAGACACTGATCAGGGTAGGTAATGAATCTTATAAGGAATTGTACGGCAGCTACGGACTCACCACCCTAAGAAATAAACACGTGCAGATCAATGGCAACCATCTTAAACTCAGTTTCACAGGAAAAAAAGGAGTGCCGCAAAACGTAGATCTCAACGACAGGACACTCGCAAAACTGGTGAAGAAATGCAAGGAAATTCCCGGACAGGATCTCTTTCAGTACTATAAAGATGGTCAGGAACACCGGCCGATAGATTCCGGAAGGATCAATAACTATATCCGCGAGATCACAGGAAGTGACTTTACCGCAAAGGATTTTCGCACATGGGGCGGCACACTGGAAGCCCTAAGGCAATTGGCCAAATGCTGTACAGATGATATTGAAAGACCAAAAAAGAAAATCATCGTGGAAGTGCTGGACTGTGTGGCCAGCAAACTTGGCAATACCAGGGCAGTCTGCAAAAGTTCTTATGTCTACCCATTGCTCCTGGAAGCATTTGAAAATAACCAGCTGACCAAGTACCTCAAAAAGGTAAATACGAAACCTGCTGCGGGCGCCACTGCCCTTGAAAATGATGAAAAAGTACTGATGCAATTTTTAAAAGCGTCGCAGCAAGCTAAACCCGGGAAATCCGCCAGCCGGAAAGCAGCCTAATCTTTAGGCGCTTTCTTTACCGGATGCACAGGTTGCTCACTTTGCTCTCTCTGCTTAGCCGGATTCTTAAAATGTGCCTCCTCAGCGTTGTAGCTCTCATCTTCAGGCTTTTTAACAGCCTTATCACCAGCGGGCACCTTTTCTTTTGGAATTTCTTCTCTAAAGTTGCTGCTTGGTTTGTCGTTTTTCTTTTTAGGCGCGCTATTCATATTTTTGGTTATTATCACTTCTATGCGGGAAAAACCCGTATTCCAGGTGTAATGCTCTCACTACGGATACAACAAATACTTCTTGCGCATTGTTTTATAATTGCTCAGACCCGGCTCCCAGCTCGCCCTGATTTCCTGCTCCGATTTACCTGCAATTACCTGCTGACGGAAAGCCGAAACACCCACCAGCTTCTCGATCGTGCCCATTTCCTTGCTCAGTTTCGAATTGAAGAAATCAGCTTTATTCGGCGCAGCCTTGTACAACTCAATGATCCAGCCCAGATTGATCTGTTTGGTTTTCCAGAATTTCTCCGTATCATAATTCCTCAGGTCCAGCCCATAGCACACCTGGTTCATAAACAAAGGCGTCTCAGACATCCCCTTGATGCTCACCGGAGTATAAGAAAATTCATACTTGCCCTTCAGGTAAGGTGCGCCTACCACAGTAAACGGAAATTGTGTTCCACGGCCATGGTTCAAATAGGTGCCCTCAAACAAACAGGTTGAAGGGTATAATAAAATCGACTGCGCTGTATTCAGGTTTGGCGATGGCTTCACCGGAAGTACATAAGGCATATCATGTGTATAACCCGTCACCTTGATCACCTTGATCTTGCACTTCAGCTTATTGTCCAGCCAGCCCTCACCGTTCAGCATCTGCGCATATTCACCCACAGTTAGCCCATGAACAATAGGAATAGGCTTCGCACCAATTCCCGATTTATGCTGCGGCTCCAGTATCGGCCCGTCGATATAAAAGCCATTCGGATTCGGCCTGTCCAGGATCAGAAGTTCCTTATTGTGCTCCGCACAAGCCTCCATCACACGCTGCAAAGTATTGATATAGGTATAAAAACGAACACCAACATCCTGAATGTCGAAGATCATGATGTCCACATCAGCAAGATCTTCCCGGGTAGGCGTCGAATGTTTGCCGTACAGCGAAATCGCCTTGATGCCGGTTTTTGCGTCGACATCATCGCTCACATGGACGCCAGCACTCGCATTTCCCCTGAAACCATGCTCAGGCCCAAAGATCTTTACAATCTTTACCCCGCGTTTCAGCAAGCTGTCCACGGTCGTTTCCTTGCCGATGATCGAGGTAGGATTGACCACCATTCCCACCCGTTTTCCCTTCAGATAAGGAACATAAAGCCCGGTCTGTTCAGCGCCCGTCAGCAGCTTTTTCGGCTTATCAATATCCTCTGCTTTGACCTTATAAGGATCAGGAACACCAGGATTGAACTTGATCTTAGGCGATCCGCAGGCATTGAGCGCAATAACCAGCAGCGTAACATTGAAAATGTGAGTTAAAGGAGTTATCATATCAGGTAATGTCTTATCATTGTGTATCATATACACTATAAAGGTAAATATTTCCGGCAAAGATTATTATATTGGGCTGACAAAACCAAATGATAACCATGAAGACCAAAATCATTGCTATTGCTGCAGCGGTTGCAGTAATTTCAGGCTATACCCTGAAAAAGAACCTCGATCTGAA
>NZ_DATHGC010000400.1:0-12124 GCF_035317785.1 Pedobacter sp.
TGCCAGGGAACTGCCAATGGCCGAGTTATTGAGTGTTTCCTGAGCTCTTTTACATAACGCTGACAGCCAATAATGGCTAATTTTATCGTACTTTTGTCTATTATATTTTATAGATGTATACTTCTTTAAAACTGGCGCTGATCCTGAATGACCCCGATTTACCGGAAACACACAGAGCTATTGCGCTAAAAGTACAAAACAGGGAAAGAATAACCTTCGATGAAGGGGTTTATCTGTATCAACATGCTGAACTCGGATATCTGGGGGTGCTGGCCAACTTCATCAGAGAACTAAAACACGGTGACTATACTTACTTCAACCGTAATTTCCATCTGGAACCCACTAATTTGTGTGTTTACGATTGTAAATTCTGTTCATATTCCCGTCTGATCAAGCAAAAGGAAGAAGGCTGGGCGCTGAGTATGGAAGAAATGCTTGACCTAGTGAAAAAGTATGACGGCGAACCGGTAACAGAAGTGCACATTGTTGGCGGCGTATTGCCCCAGTATGACGTGGCCTTTTATTCCGCCCTGTTCACTGCCATAAAAAAACATCGTCCTGAACTTCATGTAAAGGCCCTGACCCCGGTGGAATACCATTACATATTTAAAAAGGCAAAGATCGACTATGCAGCTGGCATGAAGCTGATGAAGGAAGCCGGACTGGAATCTATACCAGGAGGGGGAGCTGAGATCTTTCATCCGGAGATCAGGGAGCAGATCGCAAAAGATAAGTGTACAGCCGAACAGTGGCTCGCAATTCATGAAGAATGGCATAAATTGGGTATGCGTTCCAATGCAACCATGCTTTACGGACACATAGAGAAATTTGAACATAGGGTAGACCATATGGAAAGACTTCGTCAGCTGCAGGACAAAACCGGAGGCTTTCAGACCTTTATTCCGCTTAAGTTCAGGAACCAGCACAATCAGATGAGCAATGTGCCTGAAGTTTCTGTGATTGAAGACCTGAGAAATTACGCCATAGCCCGTATCTATATGGACAATTTTGACCACATCAAAGCGTACTGGGCGATGATCAGCAGGCAGACTGCGCAGCTTTCCTTAAATTTTGGAGTGGATGACATTGACGGTACGCTCGATGATACCACCAGGATTTACTCCATGGCTGGTGCAGAGGAGCAGACTCCTGCGATGAGCACTCAGGACCTGGTCGACCTGATCAAACAGGTAAAACGCAAACCTATAGAAAGAGATACCCTGTACAATGTGGTAACCGATTATACAGATGTTGTTTTTGAAAATGAAGTGAAACCACAATTTTATAAGCTGCCCGTAATCAATTAATGGATAAAGAACTATATATCATCAGACATGGTGAAACAGAATTAAACAGACTCGGAATAGTACAGGGAAGAGGCGTAAACAGCGACCTCAACGATACCGGCAGGGCACAGGCCGCTGCCTTCTACAACAAATACAAGGATATCCCCTTTCAAAAGATCTATACTTCCAACCTGGTGCGGACCCACCAAACCGTTAAAGGCTTCATAGACGCCGGTATTCCATGGGAACAATTGCCCGGCCTTGATGAGCTGGCCTGGGGTGAATGGGAAGGCAAACCGAATGATGAGAATGCCATAGCCGCATTTAAAAGTATCATGGAAAAATGGCAGGATGGTGACTATGATGCACATTTTGAAGGTGGTGAAAGCCCGAACATGGTGCAGCTGAGACAAAAGGAAGCGATGGAGGTGATCAAGTCTAAAACTGAAGAAAAACTGGTGCTGATTTGCATGCACGGTCGTGCGATGCGTCTTTTGTTGTGCCTGCTGATGAATAAGCCCTTATCTGAAATGGGGGATTTTCCCCACCAGAATACCACTTTATATAAACTGGAGCTGACCGGTGACCAGTTTATCATAACAGATTTTAACGATACTGATCATTTAAACAGTTCCCTTTGAATAAGATAAAGATCTCTGCCGTTTCTTATACCAATACCAAGCCTTTTATTTACGGTATTGAACATTCCCCGATTGCCGGTCAAATAGATTTAAGTTTAGACATGCCGGCTGATTGTGCTTCCAAACTCATCAGCGGTAAGGTAGATATAGGCCTGATTCCCGTGGCCGAGATACCGCAGGTACCCAACGCCAGTATTGTCGCTGATTATTGTATCGGATCTGTTGGCGCGGTAAATTCTGTATTCATATTCAGCAGTGTGCCTGCTGATCAGATCAGGACCCTAAAACTGGACAGCCAGTCACGTACATCCAATAACCTGGCCAGGGTATTGTTAAAGTTTTACTGGAAGAGGGAAGTTGAGTTTATCACAGACCCCGATGCCGTAACTGATGCCATTGTGCTGATCGGCGACCGGACATTTGGGAAAAAAGTCCAATATGCCTTTGCATATGATATGGGGCAGGAATGGATGAATTTTACCGGCCTACCCTTTGTGTATGCAGCATGGGTGGCCAACAAAATTATTCCTGAAAGCTTTATAACCGGTTTCAATGAGGCCCTGAGGTCAGGGCTGGACAACCGCAGGACTTTATTAAACGAACTTCCTCCAAATCCTGATTTTGATCTTGAAGACTATCTGCTGAATAAACTGGACTTTGAGCTCACAGACAAAAAACGTGAGGCGCTGGATTTATTTTTGTCTTACATTGCCAGACTTTAATTCACTCAGCAGCAGCTGATAAACCTATTCACATTTTTTAAATTTTCAACAAATCATAAAGCCTTCGCATCAATCAGTATCTTTATGATTTTGTAAACAGAATCATTTTGGCTAAAGACAATACCAAAGAAACACCATTAATGCAGCAGTACAATGCCATTAAGGCAAAGTATCCCGGTGCATTGTTACTTTTCAGAGTAGGCGATTTTTATGAAACATTTGGTGAAGATGCAGTAAAGACATCTCAGATATTGGGCATTGTGCTAACCAGAAGAGGAACCGGTCCTAACGGCGGCGCGCTCGAACTCGCCGGCTTTCCCCACCATTCACTGGACAATTATCTTTCTAAACTGGTAAGGGCAGGTCAGCGGGTAGCCATCTGCGATCAGCTTGAAGATCCCAAAGCCACCAAAACGATAGTCAAACGTGGTGTGACTGAACTGGTAACTCCGGGTGTAGCCTATAGCGACAACATTCTGAGCCAGAAATCCAATAACTATCTGGCCGCGGTTTATTTTGATAAGAATACCTTAGGTGTGTCCTTTGCGGATATTTCTACCGGAGAATTTTTAGTTGCACAGGGTGATGCCGAATACATAGACAAATTGTTGCAGGGCTTTAAACCAACCGAGGTTGTATTTCAAAAGAGTAAAAGAAAAGAGTTCCTGGAGTTTTTTGGAGACCGCTTCTATACTTTTCACCTGGATGACTGGGCTTTTACATCCGATTATACTACAGAGATCCTGACCAAGCACTTCGAGGTCAGTTCCATGAAGGGTTTTGGCGTAGATAAACTGTCTGCAGGCATTATAGCCGCAGGGGTGGTACTTCATTATTTAAATGAAACCGAACACCGCAACCTCAAGCACATTTCTTCTATTTCCCGGCTGGAACAGGACAAATACGTGTGGCTCGACCGTTTTACCATCAGAAACCTGGAACTGATTACCACAGCTAATGACAATGCGGTCACGCTTTTTGAAATATTAGATCAGACCTCGACCCCAATGGGTGCCCGTCTGCTCCACAAATGGATCATCATGCCCCTAAAGGAACTGAAGCCCATTGAAGAACGGTTGGGAATGGTGGAGTTCCTGGTGAAAAAAGACAGTTTATTACAGGAATTTCTCAATAACATCAAACAGATCGGTGACCTCGAGCGGCTGATCTCCAAGGTGGGCCTGCAAAGAGTTGGCCCGCGCGAGCTCTGCCAGCTCAAAAAAGCACTTTACCACATTGAGGCAGTAAAGAAGCTTGCTGAAGAAGCTAAAAACCCATTTCTGTCCATTCTTGCCGATCAGCTGAATCCTTGCCTGACGATAAGGGAAAAACTCGAAAGAGAGCTGCAGCAGGACCCACCGGCCTTGCTGATCAAAGGAAACGTGATTGCCGACGGGATAGATGAAGACCTGGACAGACTGCGCAAGATCGCCTTCGGCGGGAAAGACTACCTGGTGGAGATCCAGAAGAGAGAAGCAGCCAGTACCGGCATACCCTCACTCAAAGTAGCCTTCAATAACGTATTTGGATACTACCTGGAAGTGACCCATACCCACAAGGACAAAGTCCCTGCAGATTGGATCAGGAAACAGACACTGGTCAATGCCGAGCGTTACATCACGCCCGAACTAAAGGAATATGAAGAACAGATCCTGGGTGCTGAGGAGAAAATCCAGCAGATAGAGGTCCGCCTATACAATGAACTGATGTACCAGGTAGCTGCTTACATCAAGCAAATCCAGCTGAATGCTTTTCTAATTGCACAGCTCGATGTTTTGCTGTGTTTTGCACAACTGGCCATCAATAACCATTACGTGAGGCCGGAGGTCAACAACAAAAAAGTACTCGACATCAAAGGCGGCCGTCATCCGGTCATTGAAAAGCGGTTACCGGCAGGTGAGGAATACATCACCAACGATGTGTTCCTGGACAATGATACCCAGCAGGTCATCATCATCACCGGCCCCAATATGTCCGGTAAATCGGCTATATTGAGGCAGACGGGGCTGATTGTACTCATGGCCCAAATGGGCTGTTTTGTGCCGGCTAAATCGGCGAGCATCGGTCTGGTAGATAAGATCTTTACCAGGGTAGGGGCTTCCGATAACCTTTCATCCGGAGAGAGTACCTTTATGGTAGAGATGAACGAAACGGCGAGCATACTCAACAACATTTCGGACAACAGCCTGATCCTGCTCGATGAGATCGGACGGGGAACAAGTACTTACGATGGGATCTCTATTGCCTGGGCGATTGCCGAATTTTTACATACCCACCCTTCAGCCAGGCCTAAAACCCTTTTTGCAACACATTACCATGAGCTGAACGAACTGGCCAATACGATGAGCAGGATCAAGAATTTTAATGTGTCCATTAAAGAAATGGCCAATAAGGTGATCTTCCTGCGCAAGCTGGTTCCGGGTGGCAGCGAGCACAGTTTCGGTATCCATGTGGCCAAGATGGCCGGTATGCCGCCTAAGCTGATCAACCGTGCCAACGAGATCTTAAAAAAGCTGGAAATAGACCGTACTGAAGGGCAAAGCATCAAAGACAGCATTAAGAAAGTACAGAACCAGGCCTATCAGCTCCAGATGTTTGCAGTTGAGGACCCGGTACTGGTCAAGATCAGGGATTCGATCAATAACCTGGATGTGAATATACTGACCCCGGTTGAAGCATTGCTGAAACTGGATGAAATACAAAGGATCATCAAACAATAGCAAATATGAAGGCATGAAGGCATTAAAAACATACAAGGGCGTCATTACCTGCTCAATGGTCTTATTGATCATGCTTGCATCCGCATGCGGCTCCAGAAAAGCAGCAGTAAAACCAAACCCCAAGGCGGCAAAGATCGCTGACGCCATGGCGCATTTAAAAAGTAAAAAACTATATTCTTTTATTACAGACTGGACAGGAGTAAAATACCGCCTGGGCGGTCTGGATAAATCCGGGATCGATTGTTCCGGCTTTGCTTTGCTGCTTCAGAAAGATATTTATGGGAATGCCCTGCCGCGCAGGTCGAGGGACCAGGCCGAAGTGATCAGGGAAAAAAATGTCGCTCAGCTGAAAGAGGGTGACCTGCTTTTCTTCTCATTCGGAGGCGGAACGGTAGACCATGTCGGTATTTACCTGAATGACAATTATTTTGTTCATGCCTCAACTACAAGAGGAGTGATCGTGGATGATCTCAGCCTGCCAGCTTATCAACGGACCCTGGTCAAAGCCGGTTCCTTTAAAAACTAATTATGAAAACACCTGAACAGGATTCCTTCTGGACTAAATACAAAGGCTTTGCTACAACGGAGATCCTGATGTACCTCATCATGATTATAGGCATCGCCCTTGGGATCATGATTCTCAGTTAGCCTTTAATATGATCTTGCTGTTGTCATAGCCGTTTACATCGCTGAAAAATCTCATCAGCTCAGCATATTTTTCAGGCGGATAAATCCCATTGTTCAGGACAAGTCTGCGGTTGCAGATCAGCTTATCGCCTTCCTGTTTCACACTAAAGCTGTAGCTTCCGAAAGCAGAAGTAATGACTCTATTGTCGGGTTTTGCTTCTATTGCATACTTTTGAGGCAAGTTGTAAATGACTTCATCCACATCTGTATATCCCCGGTTGATATAGACCGGCAATGTCCTGTTTCTTACTTCAGGGATAATGGAAGCCTTGTTAAAAACATTAGGGATCAGGTAGACCCTGTTATTGGTCTTAGGCGCATAATTTGGTATGTTAAGTTCGAGTGTTTCAGTGGTGACCGGGTGGTCATCCTTTTTTTGCGCGAGCTTGAAATTGTTAAAATCTATATTGTCGATGTCATACTCTTTTTTAAGCAGTTTCAATTGTTCAGAATATGGCTCATGCACCAGGTCATTGTAATTGTCATATTGAGAGCCTCGAAGATCAGTCTGCAGCTTGCCGGTGATGTTGCCATCGGCATCCAGGGTCAGTACCGCTTTGCGCTCAAGCAAGTTGACAGCAGTACTCAGCGCTGGTGTCCTTAATAATTTCCCCCCGCTTTCTGTACAGGCTAGTACTGTTCTGCCATCTGTAAAAGTACCCAGATAGCCAAAAGGAGTGTCCTGACTGGTGCATTCCAGCCATATCGTGTCAGTTTTTAAAGGGACACATAAAATGATATGATTACCCTGGTCCATGCTCGCAAAATCCGGATCCATTCCAACCCTTAAATTGCCTGCATTTACCACACAATAATCACTGGCAATCCCCGCTGCCTTTAGCAGACTTTGCGTGTAGTTGACCAAAGCCTTGCAGTCTCCGTAAGAAAGACGTTGAACATCCATTGCGGGAAAAGGCTGAAAACCGCCAATACCTACCTGTACGCTGATGTATCTTGTTTTCTTTTGTACATACTCGTAGATCTTTCTTACTTTGTCTTTTTCACTTTCGATGTCTTTTACCAGGTTTTTTACTTCCTCCACTGTGGCCGGCGCAAGGGTTTGCTGGCTTTTCAGCAGGTCATCATATACCCATTTACCGAGTTCTCCCCAGTTTTTGTAATTGCCTTTATGGCCATAATAGCTGAATTGCGTGGCAGCGACCTTTACATAGCTGAGGTAGCTGTCCGGGTCAGGTGCGTAGGGTTCATATTTAAAGGCAGAAATGTTGCTGACCTTCCATGTCCGGCTCAGGCCCTTCTCGGATCTGCTTTCCTCAGGACTTCCTTTGAAATTGTATGCTTTAATCCTGACCTGATCTTCGGGTTTACAAATGAAAGTATAGCTGCTTTTTTCTACCGCAACATCCGCATACGGATTTGCGTACCAGTCCGGAATGATCAGGTTCTGTTTAAAGCGGATCTCATATTCATACACTACAGTATACGGATAGCTGGACACATTGGGCGCATAGCGTTTCAAACGGTCATCTTCAAACAACGAATAGTCACTGACCGCGCTCTCATCTGCAAAATCGTTTTGGGAAAATTTTCCCTGGGGCATTCCGAACGCGTTCAGAATAATGCCTTTTATGCTTTTTATGGCTGTACTTTTATTATAATATAAAGCCAGGGCAGCTCTATTACTGCCATTCTTGTTTAATATAGTAACCGCCTTTTTAACAGTTAGCGTCACATTTTCAGGACTGCGCATATCCACCGTGGTCTCCATGTTCCGGATCACAGCCGATGCCCTGTTTTTTAAGTCCGATGGGATATTTTCAGTATTGTAATCGATCTGTCCCTGGGGAAAAGCATTCAAAGCGGGTAGCAGGAACATCAGAAGAGCTAATTTTTTCAGCATGATTTACTTTGTTTTTTTGATGACCACATCTGTTTTTTGCAGCTGTATGATCCGGCTGTAAAATTCTTTCAGACCAAGATATTCTTCGGGCCCATATATCGGTTTACTGAGCTGGAACAGTTGATTATATGACAATGTTCTTCCTTCCTGTACGCTTTTAAACTGATATCTTCCCCCGTTGTTTGTCAGGGCCATCGTAAAATCCTTTGGCTTGTCGGCTACCGTAAAATTTTCCGGCAGTTTTATTGCCGCCATAATCCGTACTTCTTTTAATGAGCCGAGATCAACAGGATATGTTCTTTCATTCAGGTTAAAGGGATTCTTGCTGATCCTGTCGATAAAGAAAGGGCTAAAGAACAACTGATCCAGGTTCATATTGTCAAAAGCTTTCATCTCGATCTCGTATACTTCCACCAGCGATTCCTCTATGCTGTCCACATTTGCAATGTGGTGTTTCAAAATACTAATCGCAGGCATTTGCTCATCCAGTTTTTCCACAAATTCATCGACAGAATTTGCCTGGGATATCCGTTCACGTTTAACCAGTCCGGCATATCCGGATGAAGTGGTTGTCAGTCTGCCCTTTATCTTTCCTTCAGGAGTAATTTCTGCATCAAGAGCGTACATAGTAAAATCTTTCTGACTGGCCTTTATGTCGTACCAATACGAAGGTTTTTTAAAAGGGATCGCCCTTCCATTGCCATTGATACAGTGGAGCGGCAACAACCCGAAAGGCAGGCGGGGCTGCGAGGCGTCCAGCAAATAACTCTGCTCACCGATGTTCAATTTGGCTACAACATAATTAAAATCCGAGAGTACAGGATATAAATTGTTCACGGTGCCATTGTTGCGGGTAGAGAGGATCAGTGCTTCGGCATCCAGTCCTGCCGCGCTCAGGCAGGCAATCAGCGACAGGTTGATGTCCTTCAAGCTACCAGAGTGTACTTCCAGCGCCTTTTTGATATTAGATTCGCCGAATATACCCCATTCATTGCTGGGTTTAATGTTTTTAGCGATGTAAGTATATATTGCCTGTGCTTTACCCAGAGAATCTGAAGCATCTTTAAGTATTCCCGGCAGCAGATCTTTGAAAACATCCTTTCGCTTCATCTGGTCCCCGAAAGACTTGTCACTCAGCAGTTCGTAATCTACATCCTTCCAGGTTTTCGTCACGGCTTTTTTTCCGCCATTGACCATATAATAGTCAGAAAGCTCATAATAGATGGCCGATTTGAAATTACTTGCCGCGGTCATATAATCTTCCTCAATAAAAGCAGGAATATCTTTCATGATGTAAGTCATTTGTGAACAATCATAAGGACCGCCCTGAATTCTGAGGCATTCCCTCTTGACCACCGATTTACTGGACGTTAGTTTTTTAAAGCCCCGTAAAGACGCGTTGTAGTTATAAAGCGCAGGAATATTGGCCACATATTCGCTATAAAGCTTGGGAATGTCAGACTGAAAATTCCAGCCTCTGAAATTAAAGATGCTCGGCTGTTTCAAAGAATAACTATACTCCACAATACTGCCCTCTGTTAAATTCGGCATGGTAAATTTAGTCAGTGCGTAATATTTGTTCTTCTTTTCATCGAACACACTTTTTTTGTCCAGCTCATACTTTACCGGTCTTCCGTTCACTAAATTAGTCGTCGTTGCGATAAGTTCAGATACTTCATCCTCACCATCTCTGTATACGCTTCGCGGAATAACGATATTGCCGCTTCCAAAACCATTTTTATTAAAGATTTTGAGCTTCACATGATACCTGAAATAAATACATAGACCACGGGTTGCATCATTCAGCTGCATACTTGAAGTTCCAAACTCTCTGATCACCATAGCATTGGCATTGCTGTCCAAAACCGTGTTTTTCAATTCAAAATCACTTCCGGTGATTTTACCATAATCAAAATCCTGCGCGCCGGATGATGCGGTTAGCGCAAGGAGAAAAAATACCAACAGGTAAGCGTGTTTCATATAAGAGCAATTATTTAGAAATGCAAGATAAACCTCGTAACTGAAATAATAAAGAAATATCTGTGAATGGCGAAACAAAGCGCAGACATTGTTAAATAAAGTTAGTGATTTAACGGATGATTTTTACGACTTTTGGACAGCTACAAAATGTTAGAGATGAAATTAAATTTAAACCGTCCCCTTGCTTTTTTTGATTTAGAGACCACTGGAGTCAATGTTGGCTCAGATCGGATCGTGGAAATTGCAATACTGAAAGCCATGCCAGATGGTACCGAAATCATAAAAACTTTAAGGATCAATCCTGAGATGCCTATTCCATTGCATTCCTCACTGATCCATGGGATTTACGATAAGGATATTGCCGATCAGCCGACATTTAGGACGGTAGCCCAGGAAATTGCAGACTTTATTGGAGATGCAGACCTGGCCGGTTACAACTCAAACCGTTTTGACATCCCGGTTTTGCTGGAAGAATTTCTGAGGGCAGGAGTAGACTTTGACATGTCTGACCGCAAATTTGTAGATGTACAGAATATCTTTCATCAAATGGAGCAGCGCACCCTGCGTGCTGCCTATAAATTTTACTGCGACAAAGACATCGTCAATGCACACTCGGCTGAGGCTGATATCGTAGCTACCTACCAGGTTTTGCTTGCGCAGCTCGACAAGTATAAAGACGCCGATTATGAAGACAAGCAGGGCAATATTTCAAAACCGGTACAAAATAATGTAGATGCACTGCATACGTTTACCAATATGAATAAGACTGTTGACTTTGCCGGCAGGATGGTTTACAATGAAAACGATGAGGAAACCTTTAATTTTGGCAAGCACAAAGGCAAAACGGTAGAACAGGTATTCAGTATAGAGCCGAGCTATTATTCCTGGATGCTGCAGGGCGATTTCCCGCTGTTCACCAAAAAGAAGCTGACAGAGATCTGGGATCGCTTTAACAAAAAGAAAGAACAGGCGAGACTGGAGAAACAGCAGCAAGCCCAGCAGCAGCGTCCACAGCAGACTCCGGCCAAACCTCAAAGTAATCCCATATCTCAGCAGCAGCCTAAAAAAGATAAACCTGCGGCTGCCGTGACCAATGATATGCTGGAACAGCTGAAAATGAAGTTCGGAAAGTAGTTAGTTGTTCAGACCTTTTTGATAAAATCTATATTCCTGGTCAGCCCCTTGAACTTGGTCCGTTTTACGGCAGAGTTTTTAAACAGCGTTTTGAAAACATCTTCTGTAATGTCCAGCCAATCTGCACGTTTCATATTGAGCAGGTTTTCACTGGGTTGAAACTGCGGTTCTGAATGGGGTGCCGAAAACTTATTCCACGGACAGACGTCCTGGCAAATGTCACAGCCAAACATCCAGTTATCCATCTTATCGTTGAAATTGTCCGGGATCTCTTCCCGCAGTTCTATGGTCAGGTAGGAAATGCATTTTTTGGCATCAATGATAAAAGGGGATAAAATGGCTTCGGTAGGACAGGCATCAATACAACGGGTGCAAGTCCCGCAATGGTCTGCTTCAAACGGACTGTCATATTCCAGCTCAAGATCTACAATAAGCTCAGCCAAAAAGAAAAAGGAACCACTTTTTTTACTAATCAGGTTGCTGTTTTTACCAATCCATCCGATTCCTGATCTGCGGGCCCATGCACGGTCCAAAACCGGCGCAGAATCAACGAAAGCACGGCCGCTTATTTCGCCGATCTGTTCAGAAATAAACCGGAGCAACTCGAACAACTTGTCCTTGATCACCAGGTGATAATCCGTTCCGTATGCGTATTTGGAGATTTTGGGTGCATCAGGGTCAGTTTGCTGTTCTCCCGGAAAATAATTTAAGGTGAGTGAGATGACCGACCTGGCGCTGTCTACCAGCAGTCTTGGGTCCAGCCTTTTGTCAAAATGATTTTCCATATAGGCCATTTCACCATGAAAACTGCTGTTCAGCCATTTTTCCAGCCTTGGGGCTTCCTCTTCCAGAAACTCAGCTTTGGCAATACCGCAAGCTATAAAGCCGAGTCTGAGGGCTTCATCCTTAATGAGTTTGCTGTATTTAGCCTTATTTCCGGTCATCTGCTGCAAAGATAAAGCTTTGTTGTGATAAAACATTTCGGGAACAATACCTGTTATAACAAACATAAATTCAAACATTTACTTAATCTTTGAAATCATGGAAGAGCCAGAATCAAAACATACAGAAGATCCGCATAAACCACATAAAC
>NZ_DATHGC010000401.1:0-8790 GCF_035317785.1 Pedobacter sp.
CAAATGAATTCGCGTCCGCGGCAGGAACAAATAAAAAGGTTCCTGAGGCAAAGAGAGCAAGCCCCAGTATAACACCTGCTTTATATCCGAAACGCTTAAGGAACATCCCGGCCGGAATGCTCATCACAAAGTAAGCTCCAAATACAGACAACTGGATCAAACCAGACTGGGATTTTGAGACGTTCAACACATTTTGAAAATGCTTGTTCAATACATCACTCATCGAATGGGCTATTCCCCACAACATGAACAATGAGGTAACAAAAATAAAAGTAACAAGAAATTTCTTCTCGGTGAAGGCTGGTTTATCTGACATTGACTTTATATTTTGATTCTGTAAAAAGTTTAATTGAAATTATTATGCCTAATCCTGTCATTTGATGAATCAGACTGGGTTATTTCATCTGCTCTGAAAGCCAGATGGCCTGCCCGCCCGAAGGCATTAAATTAACATCGATCATAGTATTACGATCAATGGTTTTTTTGATGACCCCTACTTTAGTTGCTGTTTTAACACTGGGGTCATCAAAATATATACTGGCAGTATACGTTTTACCTTCCGGCAAAAAATCAAATTTTATTTTTAGGTTCCTGGCTTCATTATTTGTAATCGTTCCTAAAAACCAATCGTTCCTGCTTCTTCGGGCAGTAGTGATAAACTTACCGGGAAATCCTTGCAGTACTTTTGTTTCATCCCAGGTTACAGGAACTTTATCCCAGAATTCCAATTCAGGTTCGTTGTGATAAAAAGAAGGTTTATCGTACCAGTACAAAGTCTGCAGCGGACTAAAATTGACAGCTGCAAGAGCAAGCTGGTGCGCATGAGTGGTCTTGATACGCTTGTCAAAATAACAAATCGTATAGTCTGCGGCACCGGCAAGATAACGTGTAAAGGGCAACACTGTATTACTCGTTGCATCCGGCATCTCTTCATTTCCACGAACACCCTCCGCAGTCATCAGGTTGGGCCAGGTACGCTGCTCTCCGGTAGGGCGCCAGTCATCATGAACATTAACCATAATGTGGTTCACAGCAGCTTGTTGAATGGTCTTTTCAATCCATGTAGTCCAGCGATGAGAGCCTGATTGCACAAAACCGAATTTGACACCTGCGACGCCCCATTTTTTATAGATGGAAAACAGACTGTCACTTTGCATCAAAAGTGCCTGCTGATTTACGTACAGCCATACTCCAACACCTTTTTCTTTACCATATTTTATGATAGCCGGAAGATCGAAATCCTTAATGGCAACTTTAGAGGCATCAGACTTGAAGTCAAAAGCGGGGCCATACCATTTCCAGTCAAACAATATATACTGTAAACCACGATTTGCAGCAAAATCAATATTATCCAGCGCATCTTGAGTAGTTTGAGACATGACGCGCATGATCTTTCCCGGCTTTATCCAGCTGAGATCTTTGATCCGGGACGGCTCATTCAAATTCAAAATTAAGTGATTGTTCTCTGCCAGTTTACCCGGGCTTTCGGCGATCATGATCACTCTCCAGGGAGTGGAAAATGGTGAAATGAGATCCGCAGGCGTAAACATGGAGATTACGATGGTGTTGGGTTTAACAGGATCTAATTTAAATTTTGCGCGTGCATAATCAACCATTCTCGCTTCGGTCAGAACAGCATAAAGACCATTTGCAAGTTCTAAAGTCAAAGGTCTTTCCGCCTCCCCTTCCCAATTATTTAAGGGCAATTTATGATAGGCTGCCTGAGCCCATTTGGCTACCCATGCCTGTGTGCCAGCCGGAAGGCTAAACTCTGTATTTTCAGAAACAATGCGGTAATAGGTTCCTTTTTCATTTTCAGGAAAAAAATAATGAAATGCAACCCCCTGGTCATACACACGGACCTCAATATTCATCAGATAAATAGGATTGTCATCCTTTACCGTTTCTATAGTCAGCGCATTAAAATGGTCACGAATAATTGCTTTTTCACCATACACAGGTTTCCAGGAAGTATCTCTGGTTACACTGCTGATTTTTTTTACCTGCAGGTTTTCAAACCAGCGCTGATGTTTGTCTATTGGAAGGGCCATTGCACTTTCAGAAAGGTGATTGTCAAGCTGCAATTCCATTACCGATTCTCCGATAACAATTTTATTTTTATAGGCCACCTGATAATAAAAAGTCTTTTTACCCGCCGGATCACTTTTCTGGTAAAACCTAAAGGAAGTATACTGATCAGGAGAAAGCAAAACTGCTTCTGTTCCCGGCACAATGTTTTGTCCGGAAGAGGAATAGATGCAAAGAAAAAAAAACAGATAGGTTAATACACATTTAATTGAAGTCATATTTATTTCACGTAAAGGTTTTGGCTTGAGCAATGCAAACAGAGAATACCAATGGAGCAAGTCCGGTATGCTCTTATTTTCCGTAATGAGAGGGGCAAATCATATTTGTTTTTTCTAAAATTCTTTTCCTTCATAATGGTAATGACAGGAAAAACTAAAACAGATACTCTATTGTGACCAATTAAATTTGTTCAGGCCGCATATATCTTGGAAAGAGAGCTGGCCTCCCGCAATACCTGAACAGCTCTGTAAATATGATTGACTACAGACTGATATTTTATACCCGTAATCTCTGCAATCTCTGTATATTCAAGGTTCTGAAAAAAATGCATATGAATCACCTCGCGTTGTCTTGCCGGTAATTTATTAATGGTATTCAATATTACCCCTTTAAGTTCGGAATCGAATTCATCAGCGATGATTAACTCCTCGTGTGAAAATTCAAACTCAGTTACAGGCATTGCATCCAGCTTTGACTGTTTTAATTGGGTGCTTCGAATATGGTTTAAAACGATAGAACGCGCGGATTTATAAAAATAAGCTTTCACATTAAGGATATAACCAATACGCAGCTTATTTTGCCAGAATTTAATAAAAAGATCCTGTAACAAATCGTTGGCCGAATCCTCGTCCTTGATCATTTTGACAATATAACTGAATAAGCATGGATAGAGTTCCTTGTGCAGTAAAGCAAACGCTTTTTCTTCCCCGTCTCGCGTACTATTCCATAAAACTATTAATTTGTCAACTTTGTCCATAAGACTCAATATTTGGTTGAGACGAATATGGACAGTTAGGAAAAAATACAGGAGTATAAAATCGTAATTAAGGAGTAGTTTTTCGCCTTATGGCCTTCAAATGGATGCTGACAGCTATTTAATCAAAAAAACAGTGATTTTATCTTTTACGCTATTCCTTTTTTTTGTTCGGAACCTCATCTTGAATTTTATATTTCTTATTGAAATATTTTCTGTTCTTTTTTATGAATTCAGATGGGTTTGAATGAAACAATTTCAAAAATTGTTTGCCGAAGTATTTTGAATCATTGAAACCTGTTTGAAAAGCAGCCTCGGTAACATTACAATCCGTATTGATCATTAATTCAGCTGCCTTGCGCAATCGGATAAAACGGATAAAGGCACTCACTGACTGTCCGGATATTGATTTTACGCGTTTGTACAAATTAGAATGGCTCATGCCAATTTCATTTGCCAAAGATTTTATACCAAAATCTGCATCGTACAAATGGTTTTCCACAATGACGATACACTTTTCCAGGAATTTCTTATATTCTTCTGATATAGCAATCGTATTTGACTGAAGTGTGATTTCATTATAAAAATAATTCTGGAGGTTGTTCCTGTTCTTTAGCAAATTAGCAACCCGTGCCACCAGGTATTCTTTTTCAAATGGTTTTCTGATGTAATCATCAGCACCTCCTTCCAGGCTCTTAAGCTTTACTTCCTGTGACGAACTGGCCGTTAGCAGTATGACCGGAATAAATGAAAGCGCAGGATCCTCTTTAATTTTTTCGCAAAGCTCAATCCCGTCAATGCCCTGCATTCTAAAATCAGTTATGATCAGGTCAGGTAATTTCTCGTGCGCAAGGTATAAACCATTTTCTCCATTTTCAGCTTCATAAATGATATAATCGGACCTGAAAATGCTTTTAATATATTGCCGGATATCAGATTCATCATCAACAATTAAAATACTCTTTTTATCAGTAATTAAATTACCGGGTATATAATGTTGCTCCTGCTGGAGGTCTGTCTCAGAGAATTCATCGAGCAATAATTCATTGAATAAAACCGATTCAGTTTCAGGTGCAAGATTTTTAATTACGCTTGGAAGATGTTTAAATCCTTTTAATAACATTAGGGAGAACTCTGTGCCCCTGCCTAGTTCACTTTTATAAGTTAACTTTCCAGAGTGTGCATTTGTAAATTGTTTCGCGAGATAAAGACCTATGCCAAACCCTGGTTTTAATAAATGATCATTCCTCTTTGCCTGATAAAACCGCTCAAATAATTTGTCTCCTGCGTCTTCCGGAATACCGTATCCTGTATCGATCACTGAAACCAATATTTCTTTGGAGGTTTCATTCACCCTGATGGTAACAGAACCGTGAGGCGGGGTATATTTTAATGCATTTGAAATGAGATTAAATAAAACAATTTCTATTTTTTCACGATCTGCATAAACCTCCATGTCTTTATTCTCAAAAGTGAAATTAAAGCTGATCATTTTGGAATTTGCCTGTTGTATAAAACAAAGGTATACTTCCCTGCACAAGTCATAAAAGTTTAATTTTGAAGCATTAATGTTGTCAGACTCCGTATCCGCCTTTCTGAATAGCAGCAACTGATCAACCAGACTTAACATTCTCCGGGCGTTCCTATGAATAATATTTAATTCCGGGAGATAATCAGATTGATGATGATGAAATTTTTCAATCAGGTCTTTAACAGGATTTATGACCAGTGTAAGCGGTGTTCGGAACTCGTGGGAAACATTGGTGAAAAAGGAAAGTCTTTTTTCATTCAACTCTTTTTCCTTTTCATTGATTACACGTTCTTTCTCATGCTCTGACCTTTCCTTTTCATGTTTTGCAACTTCAGTTTCGTATTCAGCTTTCTTTCGCTGAGCTTCAAGATTAATAATCTTTACTTCGTACCGTAATTTAGTTTGTTTTGCCCTGTATATCAGATATATATATATTATGGACACCACAAAGCCTGTATACATCATATATGCCCACCATGTCCTGTACCAGGGTGGCAATATTGTAATTTTCAAGGCAATTTCCTGCTTATTCCAAACTCCGTCTATGTTAGTACATTTTACTTTAAAAATATAAGTCCCTTCATCAATATGTGTATACGATGCAATTCTGCCGTTCCCTGTATTATTCCATCCCCTATCCCACCCGTCCATATAATATGCATACATGATCTTATTGGGGGCAGAATATTCAAGAGCGGTGAACTCAAAGGAGAATACTGCTTTATCATACGGAACTTTTAGTTCCCTGACCCCCTCATCTGAAGTCTTCTGAATATAAGAAGGGTTTGATTCAAGCCGCATATTATTGACATTCAGCTTAGTTAACAGCAAATTTGGTGTCACGTTTACAGGTACAATTGAAGAAGGCTCAAAAATATTGAACCCTCTGATGCCGCCAAATACCATTTCACCGGAACTTAATTTGAGCGCTGCATTGATCTGAAACTGGCTACTCTGAAGTCCATCACTCTGATAAAAATTTTTAAATACTCTTTTTACGGTATTGAATTTAGATATTCCATTATAGGTACTCATCCAGAGATTTTTTTTACCATCGTCAAGAATTGTAAGCACAGAGTTGTTGCATAAACCATTTTCGGTAGTATATCTGGCAGTTATCCTGTTCGATTTTCGATTAAACAAAAGCAAACCGCCACCTTCTGTACCAATCCATAAATTGCCATTTAAATCATCGTAAATGGCTCTTACCGTATATCCGATGTTATAAAATTTATGTTTTTTGGTTATTTTGTCAATTTTAATCAGTTGATTTAAATTACCGCCCCACAAAGTTCCTTCAGAATCTTCATTCATTACAAAAAGATCGGTCAGGCGTGTATCAAAAAGCTCAAATTTATTTCTATCTCTGTTTAAACGATATAAAGCTCCCAGCAAACTTCCCCGCCGTAATGTGCCCGCCCAAAGATTTCTGTCGTGATCCTGGTATAATGTAAATACAACTTTGCTTTCAACTCCGGTTAACGGATTTATACATTTGTACCTTTCAAAGGAATTCGTAGAACGCTCAAACCGGTTCAGACCATTGGAAAAAGTTCCAAGCCAAATGTTATTTTTATAATCCGAAACCATAGAAGTTATAGAATTATCTGAGAGGGATCTTTGATCACCGGAGATATTCTTATAATTTACAAAGGAATTGGCGCTTCGATCCCAGATATTCAATCCGGAATCTTCAGTGCCGACCCACACTTTATAATCATGATCTTCGTAAAATGCAGAAACAGCATTTCCGGCTAAGGTATTTTTGCTATCAGAATCGTGAGCTATGGTTTGGAATCTTTTTTTATTAGGATCAATAGTATTTACACCACCTAATGATGTTCCAATCCATTTCCTGGAATCCTTGTCAAGGTAAATAGAATACACCGTACCCCCCCTTGGAAAAATCTTACTACCTAGAGCAGGCAAAGCTGAAACTTTCTTTTCATCAATATTATAAATGTAAATCCCATTCCCGCTCGTGCCCAGCCAAAGATTCCCTGATTTATCCAGTGTAATACTGGTTATCCCTCTCGAATTTACCGTTTTTTCTGATAAAACTACCTGCTCAGCTTTATGCTGCAATATATCGAATTTAAACAATCCGCTATTGGTCCCTATCCAGATGTCGTTGCCATTAATCTCCATGCAAAGCGCTAAATAAACAGCAGTGTTCACCACTCTGAGTTTCATAGAATTGTAATCAAGTGCACACAGGCCAAGATTTTGAACAAACACCCAAATTTTGCCTGTAGCATCTGTTTTTATAGCCTGGACCCCGTAAACGGTCGTTTCTTTGCCCTTGGTCAATAACGGAATCTGATCGGCAATGAATTCCCCTTTTCTGCAGTACAACAAACCCAAACCTTCGGACCCAATAAAAACATTCCCTTTCCTGTCCGTTTTAACATCCTTTATAACTTCTCTTATGGGATATGCGGTCTTTTTATTTGGACGGTACTTAACCGTAGCAAATTTTCCAAAAAGATCATTATAAACACTAACTCCCTGACGCGTTCCTATCCATAAATTGTACTCTGAATCGCTTGTGATGGAATGTATGATATTATGCACAAGGGAATTTGGATCATTGAATTCATTTCTAAATACTTTAAATCCGTATCCGTCATATCTGTTTAACCCATCCCGTGTTCCAAACCACATGAATCCTTTATGATCCTGGTATATACATCTAATCAGATTATTAGACAAGCCATGCTCTATCCCTAAATATTCAACCGCAGGGGGATCTGTTGCCTTAATCTCCGTCAGATTAAAAAGAAAAAGTATTAAAATAAGAAAAATTCTCATCCAGATCCTGTTTATTAATTTAGCATGATAAATACAAACCTTACGCATGTTTCATATCCCGTATCTGTAACGCTAATAATTGCTCGTGAGTGACTAATATATAATAATTTACCTGCAAAATTATAAGTCCAAGTGAAACAATATTGATGGATTCCCCGTAACCGATGACAATCCTTTATCATGTTTTGTTGCTTTTTGAGATTGTTTATCTTTCCTCTCTGGATGTCCCGGTTCTTTTACCGCTGCGAAATCAATTAATGTGATGTAATGCTCATGTTTTAATTTTTTTAGTATATACTTAATTTTTCGTATCCTAAATAATTACCTAGTGGAAAGCGGGGCTCACTGAGCTGAAAGAATCATTTTTGAAGTAAAAAGCGTCATTTTCAGCTCGGAATAATAGGGCCCTCATACACTGTCTACAATCACTTTTAGGACAAAAGAAAAGAGGGTATATCATAGATCATGATCACCCTCTTCATTCTTATCCATTAAAACAGCTACCAATCCGGGTTTTGTACCAGCTTAGGGTTAAGCAGAAGCTGTTGTGTCGGGATTGGATACAGGTAGTTTTTTTCACTGAACAGCCGTGCGGTGTTATCCAGTATTAAATAGCCATTTGCATCGCGGGGATTGGTTGGCGCCGGAACTAGCGGATTTGGGCCAACCTGTGCCTGGGTTCCTACATATTTGATACTTATCGGCCAAGGACTTACGAATTGGCTTGCATTATCATAAGCGGCACCACCAACATTGGTAACCAGATCTGTCCCAGCACTGTGCCAGCGTTTGATATCATCAAACCTAAAGCCTTCATAGTAAAGTTCAATGAACCGCTCACGCCTTATTTCTGTGCGAAGATCTAATCCGTTGGCCCCCGCAAAGGCATTGGTTAAAGGCGGCATATTTTTATTGACACGCAGGCGCACCAGGTTAAGCGATTTGTCTAAGTCGGCATCACCAATTGCCCCATTATGCTCGTAAACCGCCTCAGCATAGTTTAACAAAACTTCAGCGTACCTGATCACCGGATAATCTTCCGATTCCTTCTGATCGGGACAGTTACGTTCGGTCACCCACTTCTGGTTAGCATATCCGCCTATCTGGGTAATTTTTCCCTGCGAATTGGCAATATCGGCGGCATCATTTGCCCATGTGACGCGGAAATTGCTGGCACCGTACCAATAGTGCATATTCAATACTTTAATTGTATATCTCAAGCGATTGTCCCGATTGGCAAATTCCGACCCATAGGTTTGAAATCCCTGAAATTGCGGCGATTTTTCGATGGGCAAACCATCCTGGCAGAGGAATGCGTTAACATACTTATGTTGCGGACCGATCTGCGTGCCCTGACGACTGATATTTATACCTACATTTTTTAGCA
>NZ_DATHGC010000402.1:0-4533 GCF_035317785.1 Pedobacter sp.
CTGATCCAGCCCGTCGATGGCAGCGTAACCTGGTTTATGGACAATGCCGCCGCCGCTTTACTCGACAGTTAAAGTAAAAATCTAAATAGTTATATTCGGCTCCGCAATAACCAGCATATAAATACCAGTTTATAAAAATAAATGAAGAAGCTAATAATCTTAACGATTACCTGTATCGCATTACTGAGCGCCTGCAACACCAAAGGAACAAAAGATACAAAAAATGTAAAAGATGCAACCGACCTGTCGGAACTCCCTAAATCAGACACCCTTAAGATAGATTTCAAACCGCACTGGGACATGCTGCTTATTCTCACCATCATGCCCGATTCCATTACCACAAACTGGAAATGGACCAAACAGGACAGGATTGATTTCAGAGAAAGTGTACAACAGCACAATTATTATGTAGACACTACACTGGAAAACGGCATCATTACAAAATTCAACAACGACTACATTAAAAGTCAAACAGCCAAAGGAACTTTTGAGCTGTCGGCCTACCGCATCGAAGACGGGCATTACGTCATCCTGACCAAAGAAAAAACCAAAGACGAGCAATATTTCACCACCTACGAGTTATTCAGAATAGGCGCTGTAGCTGTGCCGGAAAAAGAGATCATCGGAGACTACCGCAAGCATTTCTTAAAAGACACGACCAGAATGGCCTGTTTTAAAATCCTCGATAAAAATGCAAAATTTGATTACGACATTACTCAGCCCGGCAAGGTGCACATCAGGTTGAGAGACGTATACAAAGAGGAGACTCAAGGCTGTTTAAACGGCAATTCAATTGACCTGAAATTCGATAAGCATGTCAGACCTTTTGTGGTTGAAGGCATCAAATGGGAAGAGAAATAGCAGTCATTTAGTTGGATTTTTTCAGGTACTGATAGATTTCGCTGTTGGTAGAAAGAATGACCGAGGTCTTGTCATTAAACGTCTTTTCCAGGGTTTCCATAGATTTCAGAAAGCCGTACAGACTTTGTGACTGGCTGGACTGGTTATAAGCCGAAGCATAAATACCGGCGGCAGTAGCATCGGCCTTTCCCTTGATCTCCTCAGCCCTTTTAAAGGCCGCAGATTGAATATTCTTCAGTTCGCGGTCTTTCTCTCCGTTTATCTTTGAAGCCTCCCCCTGTCCTTCCGATCTGAACTTGTCAGCGATCCTGAACCTTTCACTTTTCATCCGTTCATACACCTGCGTCTGCACTTCCTGCACATAATTTATCCTTTTGAACCGGAAATCCAGTATTTTAATCCCCAGTTCAATGGCCTGCTTATTCGCAGACTTCAGGATCATCTCCTGCATTTTATTGCGGCCCACAAACACTACCGCCAGCGAATCGCCCAGCACCTCCCCTATCGAATCCAGTTCCGGCTTGCGGTTGCTGCTGCGCACCAGCTCTTCAATATTATTTTTAGCGACCACATTCCTGGTTTCTCCATCCAGAATATCATCCAGTCTGGACTGCGCCCCGCGTTCATTGGTCAGCCGTTTAAAGAACTGCAGAGGATCAGTGATCTGCCAGCGGGCATAGGTTTCCACAAAAATAAACTTCTTATCCTTGGTAGGCAATTGATTGGGATCACCCACCCATTCCATAAAACGCTTCTCAAAAACATTGGCCGTCTGAATAAAAGGGATTTTAAATTTTATGCCCGGAGTGGTGATCGCGTTGCCTACCGGCTTACCAAACTGGGTAACCACCACCTGCTCATATTCCCTTACCGTAAAACTGCTGGTCGTCAGGCAGATCAACACGAACAAAGCCGCAACTGCCATTATAATTTGTCTTCTCATCTTAGTCTTTTTTGGTGTTTTCCTTGTTCAGCTGCATTTGCAGCAAAGGCAATACATTAGCGCCGTTCTGATCCGTAATGATGACATTTCCCAGCTTAGAAAGAATGCTGGTCATGTTTTCCAGGTAGATCCGTTTTTTGGTCACCTCAGGAGCTTTCACATACTGGCTGTACAGGTCATTGAACCGGACCGCCTCACCCTGCGCATTGTTTACCCTTTCAATGGCATAGCCTTCCGCTTTCTGAATGGTCGCCTTGGCCTCACCGCTGGCCTTCGGGATCACCTTATTGTATTCAGACTTGGCCCGGTTGATCAGCGTTTCCTTTTCCTGCTGAGCCTCATTCACCGCATTAAACGCAGCTTTTACCGGATCAGGGGGGTTCACATCCTGCAGTACCACCTGCTCCACCTTTATACCCATGTTGTACTCATTGCAGATCTCCTGGATCAGCTGATGAAGCTTGATCGTTATTTCCGTACGTCCGATGGTCAGCACCTCATTGACCGTCCTGTCACCAACAATCTGCCGGGTCGCAGCCTCAGAAATGTTTCTCAGTGTACTTTCAGGGTTGCGCACCTTAAACAGATAATTGTACGCGTTATTGATCCTGTACTGCACCACCCATTCCACGTCCGCCAGGTTAAGGTCACCCGTAAGCATCAGAGATTCATCCTGCAGTCCCTCTTTTGAATATTCTGACGGCGATTCAACATCACTCGCAGACGAAGACCTGAACCCAAATTCCAGCTTTTGCTGCCGCTCTACAGGGACTTTGTGAACCGTCTCCAAAAACGGGATCTTAAGGTTCAGGCCAGGCTCCACCGTACGTGTGAATTTTCCCACCCTGGTGATGACACCCACCTCCTCCGTACCAATCTGAAAAATCGTGCCCCAAAGCACAATGATCACCGCAAGCCCAATTAAAATGAACCTCAAATTTTCCCGGACCTTCGTCCAGAAGGTCGATTGGCTAAAGCCGCTGCTAAAGTCTCTTTCTTTAAATTCCATTTATATCAATTGATAAAATTCAGTTTAAAACCGGCATATGCCGCAGAGAAAGGTACTCAAATTCGCTTGCTTCCACAACATGCAAACTTCCACAAGATAGTTACACAACCGGGATCGTCCAGGTTGTATCTTGCATTGCTGATCAGCCTCTGCAGCCACCAGCAAACCAACACGCATAACGAAACAATTTGATGAACCATGGAAAAAGAACTGGAAAAAGAAACAACCGGAATTCCACGCCGTGATTTTATAGGCAACCTCTCCAAAGCCGGTATATTAGGCACGTTAGCTGCGCTCGGGGCCTCAGTTCCTGGCAGCTCGGCTGCAGCAGTACTCCAGTCGCTGACCGCAGAGCCTGCCGAGGGTCACGTATTCCTGACCAAACCCTACCTGCAGCTCCCAAATCCGGACAGCATGACCATCCGGTGGATCACCAATAAACTATGCTACAGCTGGGTCGAATACGGCGAAGGCGACAACACCCATACCAAAGCACATCATGTCATAGAAGGGCTCGTAGATGCCCACAACAGGATCAACAAAGTTACCTTGTCTGGTTTAAAACCCGGCACCAGATACAGCTACAAGGTCCTCTCCAAAGAAATCGTTGATTTTAAGCCCTATGCCCTGAAATACGGAGAGACCATCAGCAGCGAAACCTACTCCTTTACCACACCCAAAGAAAACCCTGACAGCGTTTCCTGGCTCATCATGAACGACATCCACGACAGGCCCCTTTCCATTCCGCACCTCATGAAACTCAATGGATCGGACCATTACGATTATGTGTTTTACAACGGCGATATCTTTGACTATCAAACAGATGAAAAGCAGATCATCGACCACATGCTCAACCCCTCCACCGAAGCCTTTGCAAGCACCAAG
Organism: Pedobacter sp.; assembly: GCF_035317785.1. Lineage (GTDB taxonomy): Bacteria > Bacteroidota > Bacteroidia > Sphingobacteriales > Sphingobacteriaceae > Pedobacter. Next base: position 3,699 of record NZ_DATHGC010000402.1, read on the forward strand.
CCCTTTCTGTACGTACGCGGCAACCACGAAACCCGTGGTAAATTCAGAGGTGAACTGAAGAACTACTTCTCCAGCAAAGATGACAAAGGCTTCTTCGCTTACAAATGGGGTCCTGTTTTCAACCTGGTACTCGATACCGGTGAAGACAAGCCAGACGACGCCCCGGTATACGCAGGAATCGTTGATTTTGACGGCTACCGCAGAGAGCAAGCCAAATGGGCCGAGGAAGTCATGAGATCTGATGCATTTAAAAAAGCGAAATTCCGTGTGGTCATGATGCACATCCCCCACTTTCATTCCGGTGACTGGCACGGGCCGATGCATTGCCGGGAACTGTATGCACCCTTATTTGCCAAATACAAAGTAGACATCGTGTTTTCCGGGCACACCCATAAATTCGGCGTATGGCCGCCTTCGGCAGAACATCCCTACCCGATCATCATTGGCGGCGGCCCGCAGGACGGAAACCGCACCCTCACCAAGATCACTGCCAATAAGAAAACACTGGAACTGAAAATGCTTAAAGATGACGGTACAGAAGTAGGAAAATATACGATCAGCAGCTAAACCGAAGGTCTTAGTTTCAACAGGTTTCCGACCTCAAAACCACCGGCTGTACCTCCATGCTTCAGCAACGCCATATCCTTTCCGGTTTTTCTCAAAGCAACATCCCTGAACCGGGAAAGCGCAAGCTCCAAACTGGCCATATCATCCGCTGAAGCCCCCTTCTGCGGACCAAATACAGCGGCAGCCCCATCGGGCCCCAACAGTTTATTATCCACATCACATAAAACAACGATCTCACAAGAGGACAACCGTCTATCCAACCCCAAAA
>NZ_DATHGC010000403.1:0-4305 GCF_035317785.1 Pedobacter sp.
AAAATCGATCTGGAATTCATCAAAACACATCCTGATTCTTATCTGTCGGCCTATTTGCTGAAGTGGAAAGTATCTTCCATGTCACTTGCGGAATCCAAAAGTTATTATGCAGTTCTTTCTGACAGGATAAGGCAAAGCAGCTATGGGAAAGGGGTATTGGAGGAGATCAAGGGGCTGGAAAGCGGATCGCCGGGGAGTGTTGCTTCGGTCTTTAGTGTCAAAGACATCAATGGTGAACCTTTGAGCCTCTCGGATTTTAAAGGGAAGAAATATGTGCTGATCGATTTTTGGGCCAGCTGGTGTGTGCCCTGCAGAAAAGGCAACCCGCACCTGCTTTCGCTGTACAGTAAGTACAAGGAAAAAGGTTTTGAAGTGGTAGGGGTTTCTGATGACGACAGCGCGCCTGATGCCTGGAAAAAAGCAGTGGCCCAGGACAAGATCGGTGTGTGGAAACATGTGCTCCGGGGCTTGAAGCGTACGGCTGCCGGATTTGATAAATCTGAGGACATTAGTGCACCTTATGGCATTCATTCACTGCCGACAAAGATACTGATTGATAAAGAGGGGATGATCGTGGGCCGCTATGGCGGTGGCGGCGAGGGAGATGAGGCGATGGATAAAAAACTGGCTGAACTATTTGACAAATAATCATAAAAAACCTATATCATGTTAAAAACAAAATTCATTATCGCAGCATTGCTGTGTACGGGCCTGGGGGCCTCTGCTCAAATTACGAGTGTATCGGGCGAACTTAAAGGTTTTAAGGAAGAACAGGTCGTGTTTTATTACTACAAGGGCGATAAGTCCGTTTCCGATACCATAAAGGTAAAGGACGGGAAGTTTAGCTGGAAGCCGAACCTGTCAGAACCACAAAAAGTAGGTGCTATGCTCTTTCAACGGTACTTTCAGTTTTTTGCTGAACCGGGAAATATCAGTGTGACCGGCGGGCCGGCTGTTGAGGATCTGAAGGTAACCGGTTCTAAATCCCAGGATGAATACGAAGCATACGACAAAACACTGAAGGATCTGGATGACCTGGAAAGCCCGCTGTATCAAAAATGGGGAAAGGGTACCAAAGAAGCGCAGGTCGCCCTGGAAGAGAAGGTGGACAGTTTGAGGAATGTGCGAAGATCACGCAATGATAAATATATTGCGGCACATCCTAAAAGTTCGCTTAGCCTGAGCCTGGTTGCTGACAAGGCCATGATGGGTACTTATGATAAAGTTCAGGCTGCTTATGCAACGCTCGACAAGTCTGCACAGGCGACTGCGGCGGGGAAGCGCATTGCGGAAAGACTGGTGCTCCTGGAAAGAAGTGCAATTGGTACGCCAATGCTTGATTTTACCCAAAATGACACGGAAGGGAAACCGGTACGGTTTGCTGATTTTAAAGGAAAGTATGTACTGGTAGATTTTTGGGCAAGCTGGTGCGGGCCCTGCAGGGCAGAAAACCCCAATGTTTTGAAGGCTTACAATCAGTATAAGGACAAAAACTTTACTGTAGTTGGGGTGTCACTGGATGATAAGGGTGAGAACTGGAAAAAGGCCATTAAGGACGACAACATGCCGTGGACACAGGTGTCTGACCTCAAGGGATGGAAAAATGAAGTTTCTACTTATTATGGCATCATGGGCATCCCAAGTACTTTACTGGTTGATCCTCAGGGCAAGATCATCGCAAAAGACCTGCGCGGAGAAATGCTGAACAAAAAACTGGCAGAATTGTTCAACGCAGGTTCAACCGGTTCAAAATAAAAGAAGATGAAGAATCTGATCACTATAATGGCCGCTGCGGCCTTATTCGCAATTGGCTGTAAAGACAGCAAACCTGATGGCTTCACCATTAGCGGAACGATAAAAGGGGTGGATTCCGGTATGGTCCGCCTCATCCGCGGCAATGCGGACAGGAGCTCAACAGTCATTGACAGTGTACCTTTAAAGGACGGTAAGTTTGAATTGAAAGGCAAGATGGAAGTCCCGGAAATTTTGGGGATCACGGTGACTCCCGGAAACTTTAAGTCTTCTGTTTTTGTGGAGAATAGTGCAATAACAGTAGATGCCGATACGACTGGCACAGAGCACTACGATTATACGGCTTATGGTATGGACAAGGGTGGAATGCTGAAAAAAGTAACTGTCACCGGCTCGGAAGTGCATGCCGATTTCCAGCAGTTTGAAAATGATCCTGAGAACCTGAAATTTAAGGCAGGTTTTGAAGCGCTGAATAAGGCTTATACAGCTGAGACAAAGGCAGAGGCGAAAGAAAAGATGCGGTCAAAATTTGACTCCATTGGAAAACTAAGTAAAGCCTGGCAGATCAAATGGATCAACAATTATATTGCGAAAAAGCCAGGGTCAGCTGCAGGTGCCCACCTGTTCAATAATTATTACATGTTCAATACCAGCATGCCGCTTACGGAAATGGATGCTGTACTGGCGAAATTTAAAGATGACGCCAAAAAATCGGTCTATTATGTTGAATTGTCGAAACAGGCCGAAATGAGAAGGGCATTGCTGCCAGGAAAAACGGCTCCTGATTTTACGCTGCTAAAGCGCGACAGTACAAAGCTGACCTTGTCCTCGACCAGGGGAAAGTATGTGATGCTGGATTTTTGGGCGAGCTGGTGCAAGCCTTGCAGGGAAGCGATCCCGCACTGGAAATCGGTATACCAGAAGTATCATGATAAGGGCTTTGAGATCATCAGTGTATCGGATGACAGCAGGTGGGCCGACTGGACCAAAGCCATGGATTTTGAAAAAATGCCATGGACCCAAGTGATAGATGAATTCCCGGTAAAAAACATGCCGGCAAGGGTGGGAACACTTTATCAGACCCACTTCATTCCTTTTTATGTATTGCTGGACAAAGAGGGGAAAATACTGGTGTATTCAGGGGAAGAAAAACAAATTGACGCGAAACTCGCCACTTTGTTTTAACACATGACCGGTCCCTGCAATAGGAAATGACTATGAAAAGCGTATTAAAGACCACCGCCCAGATCGTGGCGGTATTGCTGATGTCTGTGGGTTGTCTGCATAAAGAGCCGGATGGATATGCCATCCATGGAACCATAAAGGGAGTAGATTCCGGAACGGTGAAGCTGGTGAAATACAACAACAATAAAAGCTGCAGGACACTGGATAGTGCAGTGATCAGGGCGGGGGTTTTTGAACTGAAGGGAAATCTGGACGGGCCGGAAATGCTGGGGATCAGGATTATGCCCGGCAACATTGATTTTTTGATATTCGCAGAGAACAGGGAAATGACGGTAAATGCCGACACTTCGGGTGCGGAACGCTATGACTACACGGCATATGGCAAAGATAAGGGCTCGAGGCTTCAAAAAGTGGAAGTGAAAGGCTCCGCATCGCAGGACGCTTATGACCGGTTTCTGAACGAACCGGAACAGCTGAGGTTCCGGGCTTTTGCTGCGGAAACAGCTAAAAGATATGAGGCGGAAGCGCACAGCGGACAAAAGGAAAAAATACGTGCGGGGTTTGAAGCTGCGGCAAAGGCTTTTTATGCATGGCAGCTCAAATGGATCAGGGAAAATATTGCCAAACATCCGGATGCAGTGGCAGTGGCATATATTCTTACTGATTATTATCAGTTCAATGATTCGATCCCGCTTCAGGAAATGGATGCGCTTATCGGCAAGTTTACCGGAGATGCAAAGCGGTCTGTCTACTATTTTAATTTGTCCAAAGAGGCTGAGATGCGAAGAAAATTTCTGCCCGGCAAGGTTGCTCCTGATTTTAGCCTGGTAAGAAAAGACAGTACGGCTTTTACATTGTCTTCAACATGGGGTAAATACGTTTTGCTGGATTTCCGGTCGAGCTGGTGCAAGCCCTGCAGGGATGCGGTGCCGCACTGGAAGTCGGTATATAAGCGGTACCACGACAAAGGATTTGAGATCATCGGTGTGTCGGGTGACAGCAGGTGGAATGACTGGATAAAAGCCATGGAAGTGGAGAAAATGCCCTGGATACAGGTGATCGATGAATATCCGATTAAACTGAAGCCGGCGAGGGTCGGTACGTTGTACCGGATCAGTGTTATTCCTTTTTATGTGTTGCTGGATAAGGAAGGGGAAATCCTCGTGTATTCGGGGGATGAAAAAGATGTTGACGTCAAACTGAAAGAAATCTTTAAAATGTGACGCAATGATACAAACTATAGCCTGATCTGATTGTTGTATAGTGACAAGCATTTAAATCTTTGTAATTATGAATACGCAACAGGACAATAATAACGCTGAGTTTGAAAACAATGATGTTGATCCGGGATTTTCAGGTCATGAAGAC
>NZ_DATHGC010000404.1:0-3722 GCF_035317785.1 Pedobacter sp.
AAAGCAAGAGCGATCATGAACAGTCTGAAGCTGGACTTCAACTGTATTTATGAAGAAAAAGATGCCATAGGTAAGCGTTACCGCCGTCAGGATGCCATAGGTACACCGTTCTGTCTGACCATTGACCACCAGACTTTGGAAGACGATACGGTGACCATCCGTCACCGCGATACCATGGAGCAACAGCGCATCGAGATCAAAGATTTGTTTGACATCATTGGCAACAAAGTAAGCTGGAAGAATTTACTGAGGTAAGCTGAATTGCATTGAAATAAGCTAAATTCCAAAACAGCCGCATACAGAAACATATTTTAACGATGAGCCGATTAGCCAACCTAATCGGCTCATTTTTGTTTTTATCGCTTTAGCAGCATTACAATTTCAGGTCATAAGACACACTGCGCCCCGCTCCGGTCGCCAGCAGCACGCCCATCTCCGCCAGTTCCTGCAGATCACGGGTTGCGGTTGCTTTAGAGGTCCTGGTTATTGAGATGTATTTCTTGGCCGTCATCCCACCTTTAAACCCATCGAAACCCGCATCAAGCATTTTATTAACTGCTTTCAGCTGCCGTTCATTTAACCGGCCTGCGTACTGATCAAAAAACCTAGTCCTTATCAGCGTAAAATTCACAAGGGACTTCGCCTCACGCTGAGCCGCCAGCGCTGTGGATACAAAATACTCCAGCCATTCAGAAATCTCGTTGTCCTGTTGCGCCATTTCCAATGCTTTATAATAACTGCTTTTATTGGCCTCGATGCTCTTAGAAAGACTCAGCATAACTGGTCTGCCCAGTGTCTGCGACAATGCCTTTTCTGCGATGGCCCTTCCGATACGTCCGTTCCCATCTTCAAAAGGATGAATGGATTCGAAATATAAATGGGCAATAGCCGCCCTCACGGGCGCACTGCTGATTTCCTGGCCACCACCGGGAGCCGTCGCATTGAACCAATTAATAAACTGTTTCATCTCTTGCGGAACAACCGAAGAGGGAGGTGCCTGAAAGTGGATCTTTTCGCGGCCAATGCTCCCCGATATGACCTGCATAGGTTCATCGCCTGTGCGCCATTGCCCTGTTTTAATGCCTTTCATTGCATCCAGCAGCAAAATGTGCCATTCCCATAGCTTTTCTTTAGTGAGCTCCTCTTTATATGAATTTCTGAGGTCAACCATCAGCTTCCCGATGCCGGCAGCTTTTTGATCATGTACGATCTCCGGAACTGCCATCAGGCCAAGGTTATTTTTTATCGAAGACATGACATCCTGCCTGCTCAAAAACTCTCCTTCTATTTCAGAGGTTTTAATTGCTTCCGAAATCATCGTTTGTAGCAAGGCCTCTTGCTGCACATCATCAGGAAGCGCCTTTAATATTCCCCTGACTTCACCTGTTTCCAGTGCAAAATCGTATAACATACCTTCAATACCTTTGAAAGAATATCTAAAATTTGGCCAGTTCTGAAGTTCCCAATTGTATTTCATTAGCCGATTAAATTTACTAATCGGCTCAAATATAAGCAAAAAATGAGCCGATTAGTAAATTTAATCGGCTCACCATTCATATTTCTTACCAAACTCTATAATGCTATTCATGATTTACCCTGACATTCGTTTTTAAGCATTTCCTCAAACCGGCTTTGACTTATAGAATAAGGCTTCATCTTTTCGTCTGAATAATCTACAGCAGTATCAATCACAAAATACTGAGGGTCGTGTCCATCAGGTTGACCCATAGTATCGAGTGGGTGCTGTATAATATAAATGTGATTGCTGCATTTCAAATAAGCAATCACGTCTTCTTTAATCACCGAAAACATGAGGTTGTTGTCATCCAAATAAATCAAACACAAATCATTTGTATCAAATGACGACAGTAAGAAATGATTGTCTATTTTAACCTGGCGCTTACATCCGGAAAACAGTATCAATAACAGTACTAAACTTATGTAACCTTTCATATTAGCAAAATATACTACCCTGGCACACTGAATCTCCCCAAATACTGACTATCAGACTGCCTGCTCCTATCCGCTGCGACAAAACCAATATAAACATCCAGTTCCTTGCCTTTAAAGTAATTGGGCAGATCAATAGTCAGCGTACCATCCTTGCGGAATGGGCCATCAAGTATCAACGATTTACTTTTATACTCCACCGTATCGTAGATTAGCAGCATGAGCTGATCTGACTTGATCTGATAAGGCAGGTCAGCCGCATTCCAGTCGATACGCATTTGGAGCGGCTCAACAAGCGTAACTGCCGGATCGACCGCAACCGGCAGATCACCGCCACTGAACCTGAACAAAGCAGGATCGATATAAAAACCTGCATCATCAGAAACCAGCGCCATTTTACGGGTGTAGGCCACGGCAGCTCTGAATCCTCCCGTTTTAGTATAGTAGTTCTTGAAACCAACCCTCAGCAGGTCTTTTAAATCTTCCAGGTAATCCTGTACAAGTTTAAATTTCTTCTGGTTCAGCCGCTCCGCATCCGTATATGTTTTTTTACGGGGCAAACCCCGCATGTACGCTTCATCACCAATCATATAGCCCACCACGGCTCCCGCCTTACCACTAAATGCGCCTAAGATTCCATTTTTTATTCTTGCCATTTTTTGTAATTTTATTGCTGACTTCCTGCCACTCCCCTGACTGGCACCTCTTCAATCATTGCCATATAAAAATACGGAAAACAGATAATTAATATGTCATTATAAGATAATAATTATATCAATGACCCTGTTATCACCCTGTTAAGACCCTGTTACTACCTTGTCCAAATATGGTTACCCGTAAACTATATAGCTAGCTGACCTTATCAGTCTACCGCTCTGGCCTGGCTTTTGCATACCCAGAAACATGAAGCATTTTATTTTCAGTATTGTATTTTCCCTTTCTTCTTTTTTGCTTTCGGCAATGAGCAGCAGCACCACTAAGGTCAGCGATAAAAATCATGCTGCGCTGCCTAACCGTGAAGGCTGGTCCAAAGAAGAACTGACACTGGCCAACACCGCCGGCGATAAAAAATACCTGACGGCTGAAGAGCGTGATTTTATCATGTATACCAATCTGATCCGGATGGACGGAGAGAAGTTCTTCAATACTTTTTTCCAGGATTATGTTGATGTGCACAACAAACGAATGGCCCAGTATGCCAATTACAATTCACTAAAGATCAGCCGGACGGACAAATACTACAAAAGCCTGGAAAAGGATTTGAAGGACGTCAAAGAATTACCGGTATTCTGGCCGGATGAAGCCCTGAGCTGGGTAGCCAGACAGCATGCGAAGGATATGAACAGGTACAACTACGCCGAACACCAGTCGCGCGACGGACGCTCTGCCAAAGACCGGATCAGCCAGATGTACCCAAGACGGGCAATGGGCGAAAACCTGTCATTTGGTTTTGCTACGGGCCTTGGCAATGCCTGTATGCTGCTGCTGGACAAGGGTGTTTCTAATCTCGGACATAGAAAGCTGATACTGGATACTTCTTATGAGCTCAATTTCGTAGGCGTAAGCATACAGCCCCACAAGGGTTACAAATACTGCGCAGTAATGGATTTTGTAGCCCTGCCAAAATAACATCTATAAGCAGATATCCGGCTAATCGCCGGTATACCACTGATGTTTGTCGATCCTTGTAATTTCCGGTTTTCCGATATTGTTCAAAAAACGCCTGGCACCAACGATAGTGGGCACTTGTAAACGGTCATAATTTGCGGCTT
>NZ_DATHGC010000405.1:0-11756 GCF_035317785.1 Pedobacter sp.
CAAGAAAAACCTGTATATCGGCAATACGGTTACTGCTTTAAATGAGCCAATTGGAATGTGGTATGTATTACAGACCGATGGTTTATTCCAAAACCAGGCAGAAATAGACAATTATAAAAATGCCGCAGGTAAAGTGATACAGGGGGGATCGAAACCAGGAGACATCAGGTTTAAGGACAATAACGGGGACGGGCAGATCACCAATGACGATAAAACGGTTGTGGGCAGCCCATGGCCGAAATTTGAAATGGGACTTAACCTTAATGCTTCCTATCATGGTTTTGAATTGTCTATGGATTGGTTCGCATCTATTGGCTCAACGGTGTTCAATGGTCCGCGTAGCGTAATAGAGCGGTTTGACGACAACTCCAATTATCCTGCAGGTATACAGCCCTGGACACCGGAAAACCCCAACACCAAAACACCGAGGGCATTTTATGGATCAACCCTAAACTCCAGAGGCGATACCGACCGGTGGCTGGAAAGCGGAAGCTTTGCACGGATGAAATACATAGGCTTATCTTATAACCTGCCGGCCCTGCTGGCAAAAAAAGTTGGCTTCTCAAATGCGCAAATCACTGTTTCAGCCCAAAACCTGATCACCATAACTAAATATACCGGGCTTGATCCTGAATTCAGTAACATCAGCATATATGAGAAAGGTTATGATTTCGGTGCTTTCCCGAATGTGAGAACTGTATCCCTTGGTTTAAATTTTGGATTTTAGAAAAAGACATTATGAAAAATATTTTAAAGATGACGTTGTTGCTGTTTTTATGCATCAATATATCCTGTAAAAAAGACTTGCTGGATCAGCAAACTCCAAACACGCTTCCGACTGACGAGTTCTGGAAAACCGAAGACGACGCGCAGAAAGGCGTAAATGCAATCTATCACATGTTTTACCAGACAGGAGGTTTCTCCAGATGGATGAACTTCAGACTGGACCTTACTTCTGATGAAGGGTTTAGTAACAGCCCCTGGGTTGAGCTGGCAGACTGGACACGTTTTCAATACATCAACTATAACTTTTGGGAGGGCAACGTGAATACTTTCCGTGACATTTACAAGGCGGTATTCAGGTGTAACCAGGTGATCAACTACGTGCCTGATATCCCTTTTGCCGATGCAGCCAAAAAGGACCAGATTATTGCTCAGGCTAAATTTTTGAGGGCCTTCTGGTATTACTATGCGGTTGTGCTGTATGACAATGTGGCGATTGTAGAAAAGCCTTTAACACCTGAAGACTATCCCGCGTTATCCACACCTGAACAAACCTGGGCATTTATTGTAAAGGATTTAACAGAAGCTTCGGCGATATTGCCGCCGCAATATACCGGAGTGGAGATTGGACGTCCTACAAAAGGCGCAGCACAGGCGCTGCTTGCTAAGGCATACATGCAGCAACGGAAATGGAACGATGCAAAAACTGCGTTGGATTACCTGGTTACCGGAGCGGGAAAATCAAACTACGACCTGGTAGATTTTAAAGAAAACTTTCGCGCTACCCAGGAAAACAATAAAGAATCTGTTTTTGAAATCCAGTATTCTGATGCGAATAAAACAGGAGAAGGCGATGGTCCGGGCTCTGCGATGGGCAGTAACCGTGCGCAATTTTTCGCACCACGGAGCATAGGATGGTCTGACGGTCAGGCAAGATACTGGCTGGTTAATGAATTTAAAAAGGAAAAAACAGTTGGTGGTGCAATTGATCCAAGGTTACGTTACAGCTTATTTTATCCTGCTTTAGAAGCTGATTTTGGAGACAAAATTTACGGCAGAAGCTGGCAGTGGAATGCTGATGAGGCCTGGTTTAAAAAAGGATCACGTGACTACTATCGTGACAACGAGGATTATTTTAACCAGGTTAATTTCAGGGTTATCCGTTATGCTGACGTGCTTTTAATGTACGCTGAGACTTTAAATGAGTTAAATCAAACTGCCGATGCTTACCAATATGTGAATAGGGTTAGGCAAAGGTCTAACCTGGCGCCATTGGCTACTGCTTATCCAGGTATTGGAACCAACAAAACGCTTTTCGCAGAACGTTTGAAGATGGAGAGGGCACTTGAACTCTGTGGAGAGGGCGTACGCTGGCCAGACTTAAAACGCTGGGGCGATCTGGATACCCAGGCTGGCGTGGATAAAGTTACTTTACGCGATCCCGACTTCAGAAACTTTGTAGTGGGAAAACATATCCGTTTACCATTACCGCAAGCTGAAGTTGAAAACAACACCAATATCAAGCAAAATGATTTTTACTAATATTTAATAAGCCGCTATGCTGATCAGAACAGTAACATTTATCCTTTTATTACAAGCCGCTGCCGGTTGCAGCAAGAGCCAGAAGAAAGCCGATCCAAATGACGACAAACCCGCTCCTGTTGTAACCACATTTAAAAACCCGCTGCTCAGCAGCGGGCCTGATCCATGGGTGATCCAAAAGGATGGGTTTTACTACTACATGAACACCCAGGGCAACAGGATTTCGATTTATAAAACGAAGACCCTGTCGCAGCTGGACAGGGCAGAGATTAAAGTCGTCTACAATGCGCCAGCTTCCGGAGCGGATTCTAAAAACATTTGGGCGCCTGAACTGCATTTTTTAAACAGCAAATGGTATATTTATTACACTGCCGGGTCGTCAGGCGATCTGTCGACCCAGCGTATGTTTGTCCTCGAAAACAGTGATGCTGATCCTACGAAAGGAACATGGGTGGTAAAGGGACAGATTAAAGACAATGCGGCCGATTTTTTTGCAATTGACGCTACCGTATTTTCTAAGGACAGCAAAAATTATATCATCTGGAGCGGGCATATTTCGGCGACTGACAATACGCAGCGCCTTTATATCTCTACACTTGCGGATGAGCCCTGGAAAATGGCAAGCCCGAGAGCGCAGATATCTGTTCCCCAGTATGACTGGGAGAAGATAGGAACACCAGATGTTAATGAAGGACCGGAAATACTGATGAACAAAAAAGGAAATGTTTTTTTAATCTTTTCAGCTAGTGGCTGCTGGACCGACGACTATTCGCTTGGGATGGTAAGTTTAAAGGAGAATGGCGATCCGATGAAGCCTGCAGACTGGACTAAATCTGCTCAGCCTGTCTTTACCAAGAAGCCGGAAAATGGGGCCTACGGGCCTGGCCATAATGGCTTTTTCAAGTCGCCTGACGGCACAGAAGACTGGATCATTTACCATGCAAATCCCCGCGCTGGCCTTGCATGCAGTAATGACCGGAGTCCGAGAATGCAAAAGTTTAGCTGGAATACCGACGGGACTCCAAATTTTGGCGAACCCGTTATGATAGATGCTGTCCTACTTAAACCCTCAGGTGAATGAAAATTTTAGCACACTTATACGTCGCCAGCACTGTTTGTCTGGCGCTATTATCCGGTAATTTTGAACCCGGTCCCATTGCCCTTGCTGATCCCACGATATTTCTGGACAATGGGACTTATTATTTATATGGGACAAGCAGTGACAGGGGATTTGAAGTTTACCAGTCAGCAGACCTGAAGAACTGGAAGGGCCCCGTTGGCAAGAACAACGGTTTTGCTTTGTCGAAAGGAGAGTCTTTCGGCACTAAAGGTTTCTGGGCGCCACAGGTTTTTAAACATAACAATGCTTACTACATGGCTTATACCGCCGACGAACAAATTGCGATCGCAAAGAGTGACAGTCCTCTGGGGCCATTTAAGCAGAAACAGCTGAAAGCGCTGTCGGGGATTGGGAAGCAGATTGATCCTTTTGTTTTTTTTGACCCTAATGGTAAAATATATCTGTATCATGTAAAACTGAAAGAAGGCAACAGGATCTATGTTTCAGAAATGAAATCTGACCTGTCTGATGTCATTCAGGAAACCGCCACGGAATGTATCAATGGGACTCTGGCATGGGAGAATACCGAAAAAACAGAATGGCCAGTTACAGAAGGACCCACTGTGATCAAACATGATGGGCTTTACTACCTGATCTACTCTGCCAATGATTTTCGCAGTAAGGATTATGCGGTCGGCTATGCAACAGCCCGGTCACCGGTGGGACCCTGGAAGAAATACAGTGGCGGCCCCATCATCAGCAGGGAAAAGTTAAAGTACAATGGCACAGGGCATGGGGATCTGTTTAAAGATAAGTCGGGGAATTACCGATATGTGATGCACACACACTATTCTTCGTCAAAAGTGTCGCCGAGATCGACAGGACTGATTGATGTAAAATTTATAAAAAAAGATAAGGAAGAAGAAGTTTTAACAGCTGATGAAACAAGTTTTAAACTCTTATATCCAGTATCTTCAGAAGAAAACACCAATAATAAATTATAATTACAAAAAGAACAATTGAGATGAGAAACCTAAAAATCTATTACCTGGCATTGTTCCTGTTTGGTCTCGCCTTACAGGCATGTGTGCAAAAACCGGATGGGCAAACCACCGCCGAAGATCAAAAACCACGCGATATATGGACAGTTGAACAAGCCAATAAATGGTATGAACAATGGGGCTGGCTTCGGGGCAGTGATTTTATCCCGAGCACAGCCATCAACCAGCTCGAAATGTGGCAGAAGGAAACTTTTGATCCAGCGACAATTGACAGGGAACTGGGCTACGCAGAAGGTATAGGCATGAATTCTATGCGGGTGTACCTGCATCATGCCGCCTGGCAGCAGGACAAAGAGGGCTTTAAAGACAGAATGAAGGAATATCTGGGCATCGCCGACAAACACCACATTTCAACCTTATTCGTATTATTTGATGATTGCTGGAACCCAACCTATAAAACAGGGAAACAGCCGGAGCCAAAAACAGGCATTCACAATTCCGGCTGGATCAGGGATCCGGGAGACCTGTATCATCAGGACTCTACGCTTGTTGATACCCTTGAGGCCTACACAAAAGATGTGCTGACCACTTTCAAGGATGATAAACGCATCGTCCTTTGGGACCTCTACAATGAGCCTGGAAATTCAGACTATGGAAACAAAAGTATGGATCTGCTCAAAAGAGTATTTGAATGGGGCAGAACGGTAAACCCTAGTCAGCCGCTTTCTGTTGGAGTTTGGAAACTTGCCCTGAAGGAACTTTCAGATTATCAGATCCAGAATTCTGATGTAACCACCTACCACAACTATGGCGATGTAAAAGATCACGAAAAGTGGATTGATACCTTAAGGAGCGTGTCCAAACGCCCGCTGATCTGTACCGAATATATGGCCAGAACTAGAGGCAGTCTGTTCAGCAATATTATGCCAATTCTGAAAAAAGAAAATATCGGTGCCTACAACTGGGGATTGGTTGCAGGAAAAACCAATACGATCTATGCCTGGAATAACCCTATGCCTAATGGGGGAGAACCTAAGCCCTGGTTCCATGATATTTTCAGAAAGGACGGAACACCGTACAGACAGGTTGAAGTAGATTCGATCAAAATGCTCACAGGAAAAAAATAGTCGAGAGGCACTTCGCAAAAATAAAAAACAAAAAACCCCTGCAAGTCATATGATTTGCAGGGGTTTTTGTTGGTTTGAAGCCAAAATATTTAAATCATGGCTTAACTACCTCAAAAGCGCTTAGTAAGTAAAGCGCAGCGTAGCTCCAAAAGTTCTTGGGTCACCAAGTACACCGGCATACAAACCTGAGTTACCGGCTGCAGCCTGCAACTGTTCGAAATAATTGGTATTTCCAATATTCCTGCTCCATCCGAAAATAGAGATCCTGTCTGATTTGAATCCGAATCTGGCGTTCAATAATGTATAACCCTCAACATTTAACACTTTTGAAGGCGTTGGATTTGAAGAGTACTCCGAACGGTAACTTATGTCACCAGCAATAAAGAACCTGCCATCTCTTGTGCCCACTTTACCAGGAGTACTAACCTCTGCACCACCAGAAGTGTTCCATTTCGAGATACCCGGCAATCTGCCTCCTGAAGCATCCTTAAATGCCACCTGTGTAGCTACGTTATTTACAAGTTCAGTATGACCGGTCTCTTCCAGTGGAAGCGGTGCATTAGTGAATTTGTCATATTTGCCATCAAGATAAGCTACTGCGGCGTTTAAACTCAGGAATCTTCCCAGCTGATAGGTTCCATCAATTTCCAGCCCTTTTACGATCACTTTTTCAGCATTGGCAAGATAGCCCCTGTTTACACCCAGTTGTGGAGACTGTACATTGGTTTGGTAATCTTTGATGTCAGTCTGAAAAGCAGTGATGTTTAAAATGGCACCTTTCACCGGTTTAGTTTTGGCACCTATCTCATAATGCTGGACATATTCCGGTTTTACAACAGCAACAGTTAGATCTGCTTCTCCTGTTGCAGTAGTAGGCAAGCCACCTACATTCACACCAACCGGTTTGTAAGCAGTAGAGAAAGTTCCATAAACATTTACCTTGGTTGTAGGACGGTAAGACAGTGTGATGTTACCTGATAAATTCTCGTTGTCAGTACTGGTATTGAATTTTTGATTGGCATAAACAGCAGCCTTCAGTGCCAGCAAAGCAGCATCAGACGTTTGAAGTCCTCCATAAGTAGTCCTGTCATAATCCACATCTTTTTTATCATAAGTGAACCTCAGACCAGGTAAAACGTGCAGGTGCTCGATAAATTCCCAGTCAGCCTGTGCAAAAATCGCGGCACTTATTGATTTGATGGTAGAGTTGGTTGTGATACCATAACCATCTAATAAACCTGGTTCTGAGTACCGGGCCTGAGCACCTGTTGCGGCAGTTTGTACAAACCTCCATTGATCTTTACCAACTTCTTCAGTCTGAGACAAGCCTTTTAAGTTTTGTGCAAGGACAAATACACCAATTACACCACTTACTTTCTCGGTAAGGTTACCAGCATACCTGACCTCCTGAGAATATTGGTCATGACGGGAGTTACCCTGCGATTTAGTCAGCGCAGAAAATTCTGTGAAATCCCTGTCATTGGTTGGATCCCAGTTCCAGAATCTCCATGCGGTAGTAGAGGTTAATGTTCCATTGCCAATTTTGTAATCTATGTTTGCAGATACTCCACCGATAGATTGGTTTTGTTTCCAGGGCGTGTTGGTATAGATCTCTCTTGAAAAAGGATCTACTTTAGGTTGCTGGTAGCCCAGATCAGTAATGATTTTAGCGTACTGACGATAAGCGCTTCTCTCTGTCGCAGTGATACCTGCAACTACAAGCGGATAACCGGCAGGATGCTGGAAGCTCACGTCACTGCTTAACAATACCTGCAATTTCTCCGAAGGGGTATAATACAACTGACCTTTTAAACCAAGGTTGTTTTGACCGCTGTATTTACGTTCTTCCTCTACGTTGTAGATCGTACCATCTCTTTGCGTGCCCGATAGAAACAATTTTGCAGCAAGATTTTTTGCGACGGCCCCGGAAACCGAAGCTTTGGCCTGTATAAAATTATAATTGCCGACACTAAATTCTGCCTTTGCTACAGGTGTCAGGGTCGGTTTTGTTGTGGTGATGTTAAATGCACCTGCTGTCGTATTTTTACCAAACAGGGTTCCCTGAGGACCGCGCAAAACTTCTATCCGCTCGATATCAAGAAAATCTGTAGAAGTAGCCGCCGGACGGGCCTGGTAAACACCATCTACATAAAAGCCAACTCCCGGATCAATACCATCGTTGGTCAAACCAAATGTTGACCCAAGACCCCTGATGTTGAGCGTGGTGTTACGTGCATTTGACGCATACAGCTGCACAGAAGGAACCAGCTCTTTTAAACGGTTGACGTTAAAAGCACCAGCGTTTTCTGCGGCCTGACCGCCGATTACCGTGATCGCAATTGGCACATCCTGTAAAACCTCTGAACGTCTTCTCGACGTTACAACGATCTCATCAAGATCGGCGTTTTCAACCAGGGAAAATTCTAAAGGAGTGTCCTGAAATTTTAAAACCTGGAAATCCTGCGGTTTATAGCCAACTGAACTGACCTGAAGATAAAATGGCGGTTCTTGTTTTGTACTGATGCTAAACGCACCTTTGTCATCTGCACTTACAGAAATTTTTGTGCCTCTGATCAATATAGTTGCATTGGGTACAGGAACACCGTTAGCTCCTTTAATGACACCCGTTACCGTGCTCTGGGCGAAAGCAAAGCTTGCCGAAAGCAAAAGTGAAAAGAGGATAAGTAAACTTTTTTTCATGATTTTAAAACTTGATTATTTGTTGTTTATGCGCAGTTGTCTTGTTTTATGCGCGTTAATTTGATTGTTTAGAAGGACTGGCTTAGCGAAAAAAACGCAATAGCCACCCTTTCGGATGTTTTTGACATCCTTTGTTTATACTCAATATGATAGGGGATTGCGGGTAATTTACTGCCGGACAGCAGTTAAAAAGGCTGCATCAACAACAACAATAGTCTGACAGAACGACCATTTCTTCGTGAGATGCTTTTGTCTTGATTTTAATAAAATATAGATCTGTTTTCATTTTGTTCAGGTTGTCAACAGTTGTTTGTTGATGCAAATATACTATTATTTTCAATAATAAAAATAAAATCTATAGAAATAGTAGTTTATTGTTTATTTAACCTAAAAAGCCTTGCAAATTTAATCGCAAGGCTTGGAGGTAATGATTGAAATCCTGTTACCTGATGAATTTCAGTATCGTATACGAATGTGCGGGAAAGTCGTAGTCAGGAGCGTTGCCACTGAGTATAGTTTTTGATGCAATACTTTTATGCTTCTCAGGTTCCGCCGGTGTGTTCCTGGAGTTCAGTTCGCCGGAAATTACAAAGACCTCCGTTTCTGCTTTTCTCCCTTCAAATCCGATAAGTTCAATATTGGTGTGTAACGCATCGCTGCCGGTGTTCACCACATGCAGCATCAGCGTCTTGCCATCTTCACTGCGTGTCGCCGTTACATCCAGCGGCCCGTCAACGTCAGTTTGCACGCGCAGAGGCAAATGGTTTTCTGCCTGCATTTTTTGCGAATAAAACGGGGGCATACCCCATACCCGGTCAGCTGTAAAAAAGATTTGCCCCTGATCCCAGTCGTTGTCATTTTGCAGGTAAGGCTGCAGTGCATTGGCCGGGCTTGAAGTAAGCACCGATTCACTATGTCTTCTGATGGCGTTGAGGTTAGTGGCATGTCCGAGCGCCCGCTGGATGCCGTGCTTGCTGCCGTTCTCTTCAAAAACAGCAATCTTCATTTGGGTCTGCGGATCCCATTGCTTCAGCTGTCTGAGCATTTCGGTCAGTTGCTTATCGGTATCCAGTCCAGCCTTCGGATCGTCGCCGCCTACATGCAAATCCCAGTAATCGGCTTTGCCATTGAGCTCCCGGAAAACATATTCCATATTTGAAGAGCCCTGACGCCACCAGGCGGCATGCACAAATTTCAAACTGCCGTCTTTCTGCTTCATCGCATTATACAATAGATTGAAACGCGCTACATATTCTTCATAAGCTTTTTTGCTGTCGCCGTTGAAGATGACCTCTTCATTGCCAATCTCAATGTATTTCACACCATAAGGCTTGGAGTACCCATTTGCAGCACGTTTGGCACCCCAGGGGGTAGACACATCACCATTCAGGTATTCCACCATATCGGCCATGTCTTCGGGCGTTTCGTAAATGTTGATGGCAAAGCAAGGGGTGATACCGGTTGCTTCACAATATTTCAGGAATTCTTCGATACCGAAACCATTGCTGGTGTAATGGTTCCAGTGCCCTCGATAGGACGGGCGCTTGTCGGGATCCCCGATCATGTTCTTGAACTTGTATTCAGGAGAATTGACCATAGTGCCGGCATAGCGCAGAAAGGTTAGGCCCTGGGCCACCAGCATATTGCCAATGTCTGCCCTTATCGGCAGGCCTTTGAACTGGTCGGCACCGGTACCCATCAATACCACCTGGTCCACCCAGAGTTTGCCTTTTGAACTGATAGATATGGCCAGCCGCGCATGAGGATCACCGGAATTTGCAGTGAGTGTAAAAGGAAATTTCTTCCAGGACGCATTAGTTCCGGCGAGTTGTTTTACCGCATAGGTCTTGCTGCCGTCTGCACTTTCTAATGCTATGCTTACAGGACCTGTAAGTTGTTCTGACTTTAAGTATACCCTGCCTTGCAGCACCTGGTTCTTGCGCACCGCTATGCCCCAGCGGTTCAGACCGCGGTTAGCGATGCCAGCTTTGCCAGAGCTGCTGAGTATTATTGCCTGCGAGTTTTTACTATTATAGGCCATATTCTTGTCCAGCTCAAAGCTCGCCTTCGCGGAAGCAGAACGGATGATGTCCCAGTTGTAGCTCAGCTGCTCGTTCGCGGCATTGACCAGCCGAAGCGCTTCTGTCTTTCCGTTTTCCTGTATAGTGACGTTCCTGAATTCCACTGCAGACCTCCAGGTACGCAGACCTATCTTTCCTTTGAGCAGGGGACTGAGCTCATCGGTAAAGGAAAGTGCCTGCTGACCGTTAAGGTATACTTCTATTTTTGCTCCTTTGAGCACTACTTTTACTTTATTCCAGGCTTTGGGGTCGAAGCTTACCGGCGCATCTTTTAATGTTACGAAATTTTGCAGGTGCTTGCCTGCCATTATTTTCCTGCCATCCCTGTTCAGGCTGATCTCATAGCCATCAAAAGCGTCATTGCCAACACCTGCGTTTGCAACACGGACCAGCAGGGCAGCACTTTCGCCTTTTCCGGTAAATTTCATTTCTGCTTCAACAATGCCGTTGGCCAGTTCCCTGGGTTCGTAGATCAGTTTGGCGCTTTGATCTGGTTCCACACCAATCGGGTGTGTACCATTCATCACGACATCACTGTTTGTATTTCTTCCGGGCATGATGGCAACTGCACCGTCATTTGCCGTCCAGTAACCGGTATATCTCCGCCATTGGTTGTAATTTACACCTGTCGACGGCTCCTCAAAGCTTTCACCGAATATGCGCTGGTCATAAAAACCACCATAGATTTCGTGATTTACATCTTCAATATTGGAACCGTAGAGGAGCGGGCTGATCTTGTTTTCAACCTTGCTGCCATTTACCTTAATGCGGGAAGTCTGATGGACCGGAAGCCAGACTTTATAACCTTTTGCTTCCCGGTTCCCGACGGCATAATATGGAACAGCTGTAAATGTTTTACCGGATACGGTTTTGCCAGTGACAACATTCACACCATTTAACAAGTCGTTCCGGTATTGCAATTGCAATGCAGCAGTGGTGTCGATCTGCAGCTGTTCAACGTTATTGTTGTCAGCAGCTTCAAGACTATAAACGATAGGTCCGGAAGCTATAGCAACACTATTTCTCAAATCTTTTACCTGAGTATTGGCGCTGACAAAACGCGGTTTCATCGGTAACTGGAGTTCTACCTGGTCGCCTTTTTTCCATTTCCGGCTGATCACGGCGTAGCCGTTGGTCATTACAGATTGCGCGGGACTGCCGTTTACAAGCAGCGTGTAGGATGAACGCAGATCGGAGCGGTAAAGATCGTAAGGATTCTCTTTTCCCCTTGCCCATCCCGGGATACGGAGGCTTAAACTAAAAGCGGATTGTTTTTCAGGATCTATATTTACCGTAACTTTTCCTTCCCATGGGTAATTGGTTTTCTGTGAAATGGCCACTGAGGTTTTGTTGTTCAGACGGATACTGGCGTCGCTGCCGATGAACATATTTACAAACAAACGGTCTCCCGAAGACGCATAGATGTAGTTGGGCAGCTCAGACACCATTTTCAGGAACATCGGCGGACAGCACGGGCAGGAGTGCCATGCCCATCTTGAATGGTCGTGTGCATTGAGCGGAT
>NZ_DATHGC010000406.1:0-36820 GCF_035317785.1 Pedobacter sp.
CATTTGGGAATGGCTGCAGAGCGTAGGACAGCGCATCTGGGACTGGACAGCCCCGGTCAGGGAGTACGGAGCCATGGCCTGGGATTGGGTGAAATCAACTATTGGCATTGGCAGCGATAGCTCCGGAGCAGAAAACTCCAACGGAATTATCCAGTGGATCCAGGGCAAAGCTGAAGAAGCCTGGACAAGTATCAAGGAAATCATGCGTCCGGTTATAGAACCGGTACAGCAAATCGCTTCCAAAGTAGCAGAGATCCTTCCCCTTGATGCGATTACCAGCTTGCGGGATACCATTTCCAATTTCGCACAAGGTGTCAACGGCATGGCCGCTGCGATGGGTGAAGATGGAGCAGGAGTTGCCGCACAGGCACAGCAAGCCTCACTGCGTGACGTCATTTTACCTGCAGTGCAGAACGCCATTCTGGATGTAAGGACAGGTATCAGCAATACAGGACTCTGGATCGCAGATAAAGTAGGCGGTTTTGTCGGCATGGTCACCGGGTTCTACAATTCGGTGGCATCCAGCTCTATTTTCAGTGCAGCTGCACCGGCCATAGCCTGGATCAATGACATCGCCATTAGCCTGGGCGGTTGGGTACAAACAGGAGTGATCAGCCTCTTTAACATGGCGAGTGACGGATTGGGCTATCTGGCCACATTTATAGAACCTGTTCTAAATGCACTGCAAAGTATAGTAAGTACCCTATCCGATCTTATGGGCAGGGCCGCCGATTTCATTCTCGGTCCGTTTATGCTCATTCCGGAATGTATCCGGACACCGATAAAGAACTTCCTGATTGAGCAGATCCTGAGCCGGATCCCGTTATTTAACCAGATTATGGCCATAGGCGATCTCTGGTCGAGGGCCCAGCAGGTGGTGATGACTGTTCTGTATCAGGTATTTGTAGACGGTAACCTGCCGGGAGCAGTCTGGACCTTCTTCAGGGAACTCCTGAGCCTCGTCGGCATTCCACCAGAACTGATCGTATCTATTCTGGCCAACGCTTCATCAGCAATAGTCGATATACTAGCGAACCCTGTAGGTTTCTTTATCAACCTGCTGGGCGGTTTGAAACAAGGATTTACCCAGTTCTTTGGCAATATTGGCACCCATTTGATCAATGGAGTGGTCTCCTGGCTGACGGGTGAAATGCAGGCTATGGGCATTCAGCCTCCTGCAGATTTCTCATTTGGCTCCATATTCGGATTTATCCTCCAGGTGTTGGGTATTACCATTGATAATATTTTCCGGCTGCTGGCCACAAGAATCGGCGAGGAAAGGGCACAGCGCCTGCGTGGCATGCTGGATATGGCTACTGGTGCCTGGAGCTTTGTCGCCGATGTGGTAGAACGCGGTCCGGTAGCGATATGGGAGCATATAGAACAGCAACTGAGTAACCTGTGGGATACCGTACTGACCAATATCATTACTTATATCAACGAGCGGATCATCGCCCAGGCCACTGTCTGGCTATTGGGAATGCTGGATATCAGCGGCATCATGCCAGTGGTGAACAGCATCATTGCTATATACAATGCCGTGCAGAGCTTCGTTGAATATTTTGTGCCGATACTCAGGATCATTAATCAATACCTCAGCATGCTGGCCGATGTGGCGCGTGGTAACATTGCGGGGGCCGCTAATTATGTTGAGGAATTGCTGGGAGATTCAATGCCAATTATAATAGGCTTCCTCGCCAACCAGTTCGGCTTTGGAGATATCGCCAACCGGATGCAGGAAATACTGGAATCTGTTAAGCTGCGGATTGATGCAGGTATTCTCTGGGTCATTGACCAGGCCATCGCTATCGGCGGGGCGATTATGGATGCGGGAAGGGCCGCTGTTGATGCAGTTACTAACTGGTGGAATCGCAGAGTAGGATTCAGGGCGGAAGATGGGTCAAATCACAATTTGGTTTATCGGGGAACGGAAGATAGTCCGCAATTATGGGTAGAAAGCACACCAAAATTAATGTCAGTTTTCTTAAACGAATCTGTTGCCGATACAACGCTGACTCCAGAAAAAAGGGCACTCGCAAATCAGGCTAAGAGTTTCTATGAAGCACAGGTTATTCCTGCTATTAACGAATTAAAACAAGTGCCACCTGATAATGCTGCTTTAAGATCTGAAAAGCTAGCCAGCCTAAATGCTTTGGAAAGTCAGTTAAATTCAATGTTATCTGGTTTGATAGGGGGCAGTAATTCTGCGCAAATGATTATGGACGCAGAATTGCATGCAGCATCAATTGCTGAGCAATCTTTTGCAGGTTTGGCTGATACTGAATCATTATCCAACGATCCTAACGTTATTGACAGACTTAGCAGGGCAAGGGAATTCGATGTTGGAGGCTACAGATCTTTAACCTCCGCGGGAGAATTTGGCAGGGTTGGTGATCAATTAGACAGTGACGAGGCGCTGCAGAATTTATATTTCAGAGAACGTTTAGGTGTGGAGAGACACGATGCTTCAATAAGCGGTAATCCGGCAATTGCCTTATCCCGGAGAATTCACAGTATGATTAGAAATTTAAGATCTGATGATTTGCCTGGCATGACGGCAATGCAGGTTTTAACACATCATATGACCGAGATGAGAAGAACCGGTGAAGTTCCTGATTTTGTTATGGTAGTATTGGAACGCGAATCTATTAGATTTATTCGAGAAAGGGGTGTGAGTTAGAAACCTAACTCACATCCAAAAATTCTTTTTTTACCCATTTGTTATCCGCACTGATCTTGGACCAGCCCTGCTGCTCGTCAATAATGAAAACCTCCTGACCTTTCATAAAAGAACCCACTTTTGGAAAACTAGTTCCGGGGCCGCTCCTTACATTGAGTGTAGTTGCATTCACGGTAGCCCTGGTCACATCCAGTGTATACGATCCGTTGACCCAGTGCTGCTGAGAACCGGAGATCCGGTACCAGCCGTTCTTCACCTCAAAGACCCGCAATACAGAGCCAAGCACAGCAGGTAAAACACCGCTCACTTTAGCGCTTTGGGCATTGGCACCAGTGCGGATATTCAGACTATCCGTATTCACGGAAACATACTTCAGAATATTCGCAGGTACAGGAGCCGGAATCGGAGCTCCGCTTAAAGTTGCACTGACCAGTGGCAGAAAGTGCTGTTCACAGGCACTTACCGAATTGCCGCCAAAGAAAGCAGTGCCCGGGCAGGTCTTGTTGTTCTTAGTGCCATTGTTGCGCTCACCCGTGGTGAGATTGAACCAATGGTGATATACCACTTTATTGCTGTTTACCGTTATCCCAAATTTTTTACAGAGCGCAGCAGTCATTCGGATGATGGTATCTTTATGAGCGGTGGTCATGACATCTTTACCGGTGTCAAAATTGCCCAGGTTCTCGATGCAGACCGAATTGGAATTGAAGCCCAGGATACAGGCGGGTGTCTGCTCCAGACTTCTTCCAGTTAGGATACTTCCGTCAGGAAAAGTGGTGAAATGCTGCCCGATGTCCATCCAGCCGTTATTGCTCACATGATAAGTTTTCATGCCCCGCTGGACTTCGAAATGATTAGTTGGCGTACAGGAAGCGTAGCTTGGGTTCCAGGTATGGTGTTCCTGAACATAAAGAATGGTTCTTGCTACGCGCAGGTTTGAAATCCAGGATTCAAACTCTGCGATATTCATTTTGGTGAAACCGAATTTGGTAGTCATGATCGTTGATTTAGATGCTATATTAAATATAATAAAAAAGCAAATAAAACAAGCTAACTTTTTTTAAATCAAATAGTTAATTCTTTTTCCAGACCCGGCTCTCATGTCTGGAAAAGTAGGAGAAACAGCTGTAAAGAAAAAGGCTGATGACCCATATGCCGGCCTTAAAGAAAAACCCGCTTTCACTGTAGAATAAAGTCAGCTGCGTAGCAGCAACAACGACCAGAACCATAATCGGCATACTGTAAAACCAGATCACGCGTGGAAGTACACCCCGGTTGCCATGAAATTCCAGCATGTTGTGCCTGATCTGAGGAATCCAGGGATGCTGTTTTTCCAGGAGCAGGCCCTCTTTGAAATTGGCATCCAGCAATTTCTGGTAAACACTCAGGTCCATGTTCCAGAGCATGATCATGCCGATTGCGCCTGCATAACAGATCAGGGTGATCAAAATCAAAGGGTTAAACGGCAGGGTGTCGTTATGTGTCAGCGCAAAACCTATACCTGCGAAGGTCGCCAGCAGCCAGCCAGAGCCAATTTTCCGGTATTCGTTTTGCATGTTGTTGAAATGTCTTTCACTGTCAGTGATCTGCTTGTTCAGATCCAGGATTTGTTGTACCTCCATAGGGTTTGGATTAATAAAATAGGGTACATAAATATAACGATCCTTAACCTGAAAAAATGAAAAAAGAACGGAAAAATAACATTAAGTAAAGCAAACTTTGCTTAAGTTTCGGAGTTTTATATTTTATAATCAAAAACCTATGGATTTTGGAAAAGTAACCGACAGTGCGCTTAAAGATGTAGACTTCAAATTGCCTGCCGATGGTGCAGCAACAGCAAAGACTTTAGCGCATGCCAAGCCGCTAAAACACCATGATTTCTTTGTTGGCTGCGCCAAATGGGGCAGAAAAGAATGGGTGGGGATGATCTATCCGGAGAAAACAAAAGAGGCCAATTTCCTGGATGAATACGTCAAGCATTTCAATTCTATCGAACTCAATGCCGTATTCTACAGCATTCCCAATGCAGATTTGATCAGGAAATGGCGACAAAAAACTGAAGAAAATGCCGGGCATAAATTTGTATTCTGCCCTAAATTCTCCCGGACCATTACGCACATCAAAAGACTGAAAGATGCTGAGGTACCTACCGACCTTTACCTGTCCAGTATCCATGAGTTTGGTGAATACCTGGGCCCCTGCTTTTTACAGCTGGGCGATAACTTTGGCCCCAAGAATGCGGATATCCTGGACAATTACCTGAAGCACCTGCCCGAAGACCTCGAAGTATTTGTAGAAGTACGGCATGAAGAATGGTTTTCTGATCCGGAAGCAAGGAGCATACTTTTTGAAATGCTGGCCAAATACAAGAAAGGGGCGGTCATTACGGATGCCAGCGGCAGGAGGGACTGCGTACATATGGAACTGACCATACCTGAGATATTTATCCGTTTTGTAGGCAATGGAGCAGCGCACCAGGATTCAGACTTTGCAAGGGTAGACGAATGGGTAGAAAGGATCAAGGCATGGCAGGACAAAGGCTTGAAAAAGACCTATTTCTTTTTGCACCAGCACGATGAAAAGGACACTCCGATACTGGCAAATTACACCATACAACAGTTCAATAAGCATCTGGGCGCCAATATCCCTGAGATCAAATTTCTCAGCGCTGATAAAGATATTACAAAACAAGGAGATTTATTTTAAATACTATACCTAATTTGTAGACATTATTTTTTTAATTTAGTACACCAAAAAATATAACATTATGAGTTTAAGAATAGGGGACGCAGCTCCCAACTTTAAGGCACAGACTTCAATAGGCGACATCGATTTTTATGAATACCTGGGCGATAGCTGGGGTGTTTTATTTTCTCATCCTGCGGATTATACCCCGGTATGTACCACGGAGTTAGGTCGCACGGCTTCATTAAAAGGCGAATTTGAAAAAAGAGATGTTAAGGTGCTGGCGCTAAGTGTTGATTCTGCGGAATCTCATAAAGGCTGGATCAAAGATATCAACGAAACCCAGAATACGAATGTAGAGTTTCCGATCATTGCCGATGAGGACAAAAAGATCGCAGATCTTTATGACATGATCCACCCAAATGCTTCAGAGACCCTGACTGTACGCTCATTGTTTATCATATCCCCGGATAAAAAAGTAAAACTGATGCTGACTTATCCGGCTTCTACAGGACGTAACTTTAATGAAGTGCTAAGGGTCATTGATTCACTGCAGCTTACTGCCAAATACAGTGTGGCTACGCCAGCAGACTGGGAAGATGGCCAGGACGTAGTGGTGATGAACAGCATCAAAACTGAAGATATTCCTGCAAAGTTCCCTAAAGGGCATAAAGTGATCAAGCCTTATTTGAGGACTACGCCACAGCCGAATAAATAGGATTGGGAAGTGGATATAAAAAAAAGGGGCTAATGCCCCTTTTTTTTATATCTTAACTAAACTTCGCCTGCAGCTCCTTAAACTTATCGCTGATCTTTTTGCTCAACTCTTTTTGCTGATAACCGGCAGCTACCCGGTCCAGGTTGCTCAGTACATACATGCCCAGCTGAATGTCCCTGTCATAAGCAGGATACCGCTCAGGCTCTAAAGAAGCAATATAAGTCAGCTCCTTATCCAAAAAGTCCAGCGTCTCTACTGTCAGCGCATTCGCCGATTTCACCTCATTCAGCGCATACATATTCTGTATCGTCTGATACCTGTTGATGGTATCGTCAATAGAATAATTTTTTAAAGGAATCTCTTTAATACTCTTTACCAGAATATTGCGTGCCTGGTGCATTTTTCCTTCCATAATCAGGTTGCCCGTCAGCGTATTCGAGATTGACCAGGTACCCTGCGCAACCCTTCTGCTCTCCGGATCGAGGTATTTTGCTGTCTGAAAACCTTTGAGGTCAAATTTCATCATGTGGTCATACATCGCATCACTATTTGTTTTTTCCATGATCTCACGCTTATCGCCGGGATCAGTTTTGAATGGCAGCAAACGAAGGGCATAGCCCTCCATGTACAAATACTTGTCCAGCCCGATGTAAGTGTCTTCAGAAACATTGCTTTCAAAATAAACCGGACGTTCCCAATTGTTATTGGCCAGAATATCCATGAGCGCCAGATCAGATTTAAATACAATGTTCTTGTTGTAAGTCCACTCCATTTTAGGGGTGATCCTGTCTTTGTCCTTTGCCGCTACAGTATGCGTTTTTAGCACCTGTGCCGCATCTACAGTGATGCTCAGGTTTTTTGAAGGCAGGAAATTCTCAAAGCTTCCGTCTGAAAAGGGCAATTTGTCGGCCTTATCGTCTGAGGTCATCACAGCGATCAGGTCTTTCAGCTCAATGCTATCCTTGATATCATAATCAAAATAACGCAGGTAATCCCTGACCCCGTTTACATACTTTTCAGTTGGCATGCTGACCGGCAAGGGAGCCGATTGGTTCAGTTGTAATTTCATCTGGTTGATGTAAGCATCATCAGAAAGGTACTGGATGTTGACCACCCTGATGTCTGTACGGATGCCTTCCACCTCCTGGGCGTACCACAAAGGAAAAGTATCATTATCAGCTGTGACAAACAGGATTGCATTAGGCGCGCAGGAATTCAGGTAATTCTTGGCCCAGTCCAGCGCGGTCGTTTTGCCCGAACGGTCATGATCGCCCCAGCCCTGAACACCCATAATGACAGGCGCAGCCAGCAGGCCCACAAGACAAGCCGTGATCAGGCTCAGCTTTGGCGCATTAAAGCGGGACAACCACTCCCTGATGGCAAACGCTCCAAACCCGATGAAAATGGCAAAAGCATAAAAAGAGCCCACATAAGCATAATCCCGCTCCCTTACCTGTCTCGGATCCTGGTTCAGATAAACAATGATGGCAAGTCCCGTAAATAAAAACAGTGCCATCACCACCAAACTGTCGTTCTTGTTCCTGCGGTATAAAAATATAAGCCCTAAAATCCCGAGAATCAAGGGCAAACCATAAAACCTGTTGAAGCCTTCATTTTCAGTAATGCTCGGCGGCAAATTGTCCTGACTACCCAGTCTGGCCGCATCTAAAGCTTTGATCCCGCTGATCCAGTTGCCATCGCTGTAATTGCCATGGCCCTGATTGTCATTCTGCCTGCCCGAAAAATTCCACAGGAAATAGCGCCAGTACATAAAACCCATCTGGTAAGATGTAAAAAACTTCAGATTCTGTGCAAAAGAAGGAGTTTCTCCCTCGGCCAGGTGCAGCCATTGCCTGTAAAAATTGATGTGATCCGGTTTGTCACTGTAAGTGCGGGGAAATAACAAATTCTTATCGTATTCAAATTTCACACCCCTTCCGGACACCTCGTACTTGTCCTTGCCCTTGCGGTATTTGGTGTAAGTATCCTTGGCGTCGATCTGTTTGGCGTCAAAAGTCTGGCCGTACAACAGCGGCGTTTCACCGTAATTCGTACGCCCCAGGTAACCGTACAAAGCAAAAGCATTGTCAGGATTGCTCAGGTTCAGACTGGTTTTTGCATCCGCCCGGATGATGATCAGGAAGTAAGAACTGAAACCCAGCAGTACAAAAGTAAGGCAGATCATGCCCAGGTTCAGGTGGTATTTATGGTGTTTAATGGAATAAAATATCGCATAGGAAATGCTGGCCGCGAGCAGCAGGATAAATGCCATGGCTCCGTATCCAAAACCGAAACCCAGTGTATTGACAAAGAACAGGTCAAGCTTGGCCGCAAACAACACAAAATACTGGATGATCACGAACTGCACAGCGGCCCAGATCAAACCGGCCGCACCGATCGCTTTAATGATGCCAAAAGTCGTAGTTTTTGCGGTTTTTTTGAAATAATATACCAGGACAACTGCCGGAATGGCCAGCAAACTCAGCAGGTGAACTCCTATAGAAAGACCAATAATGAAGGCAATCAGGATCAGCCAGCGGTCGTCGCCTTTGCTTTCCCATTTCAGGATCGCCCAAAATACCACGGCCGTAAACAGCATCGAAAGCGAATAAACCTCTGCCTCAACAGCCGAGAACCAGAAGGTATCAGAAAAAGTAAATGCCAGTGCACCGATTAGCCCGGTTGAGATTACAGTCAGCATATCCATCATGGTTTTTTCCTTTTTGTACAGCTTGACCGCCAGTAAAGTAATGGTCCAGTAGAGGAACATAATGGTCGCAGCGCTAAACAGCACCGAACTAAAATTGATGAAATACGCGATTTTGCCGGTATCACCGATAGCAAGCAGGGAAAAAAGCTTTCCAATCATAACGAAAAGAGGAGCGCCCGGCTGGTGGCCAACCTGCAGTTTATAGGCAGCAGCAAGAAATTCGCCGCAGTCCCAGAAACTTAAAGTAGGCTCCATAGTGAGCCAGTAAACAATACCGGCTATGGCAAAAACTACCAGTCCGGCAATGTTGTTGATCTTTTGAAATCGGTTCATGGTGTTGAGTTTTGGTTTTTAGGTACTTAAAAGTAAATATTAAATCGAACCGATTTCAAAATTTAACATTTCTTCACATTTGGGAGTGGTTATGTTGTGGTTTGTTTTTGTACTCCTCGTCTCAGAACCGGAGCTAAGAATGGGAACCGCTTGGAGCTGGAAAAAATAACCGTTCTCTTCGAAGACTGGCTTCCCTGAAGCTGCGCAACATGGAATAGAGTAGAGAACCGCTTGGAGCTGGAAAAAATAACCATTCTCTTCGAAGACTGCATCTCTTAGGCTCTCTGAAGGGGGAGCAAAGAGCGCTGATGTCTTCTCTGAGAAGGTGATTTTTTCTGCTCCGCGCTATTGCAGAACTAGCAGGAGTCTATCCTTCGGGATGACGACCGACGACCGGACAAGCAGGAGCACGATCGATTAAATTAAAGCGAAACCGTGACCTTTCCGACAGTTCTGCCGCTTTCTATCTGCTGATGTGCAGCAGCCATTTCATCAAATGCAAAAGTTTTAAACACATGTGACCTTACAATCCCTTTTTCCAGCAATCCGGCAATGGTTTTCATATCATCTCCGCTTGGTTTGACCCTGATGGTGTAGCCATTCATCCCAAGCGCCTCCGCCTTTTCAGTTACCAATTCGTTCAGTCCTGAAGGAATACTGATGATGGTCCTGCCTTTTTTCATGACCTTTAGAGAGCGGTCAATGTATTCACCGCCAATCGCATCCAGCACAAAATCAATGTCTTTTATCACATCTTCAAATGGCCGTGCTTTATAATCCACATGCTCGTCAGCACCCAAAGACAGCACAAAATCCTTATTCTCTTCAGATGAAGTGCCTGTCACATGGGCGCCCAGGTATTTGGCAAACTGCACTGCGTAATGTCCTACGCCGCCGGAAGCAGCATGGATCAGCACCCGTTGTCCTTTTTGTACATTAGCGTGGGCAAGGGCCTGCCATGCGGTAAGTGCCGCAAGGGTAGCTGCTGCTGCTGCATCATGACTGATATTGGCCGGTTTTATTGTCAGTTCGGCAGGATCAGCTACCACATATTCCGCATAAGCTTTGGCCAGTTTAGGAAAGGCAAGCATGGCAAATACCTCATCGCCAACTTTATAATCACGTACCCCGGCACCCGTTTCGGTAATCACGCCGGAGATGTCCCAGCCCAATATAGCAGGCAGTTCATTTTTGATCAGCCCGGCAATTCCTTTTCCTGAGCGGGTTTTTACATCAACGGGGTTGATGCTGATGGATTTCAATTTTACCAAAACCTGCCCGGCACTGATGGTGGGTACAGGTATCTCGGCTGCAACAAGCTGATCGGTCCGGCCAAAATCTTTTAATAATATCGCTTTCATTTTTTTGATCTTAATTGGTATAACAAAAGTATACTAATATTGCATTTTGTAAAGTTTACATCGTGTCAATTTATGAGGTCAGGATGACGTGTTATTTCGCTGCTTTTTAAAACATTAGGGTAGGAGACTTGTTCTATAATCTAAATAGCTAACATCATGAAAACAAAATATTTAAGTTCGGTATTGGTCATTGCATTATGTGCAGGAATGTCATTCGGATCATTCGCCCAGGAAAAGAAAAAAGAAACGGTAGGTGAAACCGTTGATAAAACCGGAAAGGCCATTGGTAAAACTGCTACTAAGGTAGGCAACAAGACCGCCGAAGTCACTGTAAAAGGTGGCGCTAAAGTGGTCGATCAGACCTATAAAGGCATGATGGCGCCCGATGGGACCAATGTGTATATTGATGGCAAAAACCGAAAATATTATATCAATAAAAAGGGCGCTAAGATTTATTTAAAAGCATCACAGATCAGGAAAAGACCGTAAAACTTTCGGCTCTCTTTCTGAGCTGCTACAGGTCAGCTACACATTTGATACACATCACAGAAAGGGTTGGTTCAGTTCAGACTGAGCCAACCCTTTCTGTGATGTGACGTAGGTCTGAGCCAATACTGAAGTTGGGCAAAGAGAGGACAGGCAGAGGTTAATGACTGTCATGATGGTTATTCTTAAAATAATGCAGAACTTTACATTAATGTTTCTTAATTTTAAGAGAGGGATAACTTATTTTCATGGCCAAATACAGCGCACATTCTGATCAGGAATTACTGGATCTTTTAAAAAAGGATGACCATGCTGCGTTTACTGAAATCTACAACCGGTACTGGAAGAAATTATTTACCGCGGCATCCAATAAACTGGATGACCTGGCTGAAGCAGAAGATATTGTTCAGCAGGTATTTATTACCATATGGAACAGGCGGGCTGTTATTGAGATTACCTCATCCCTTGCCTCTTATTTGGCTGTAGCTGTCAAATATCATGTGTTCAAAAGTCTCGACAAAAATTTTAAGAGAAGACAGTTTTCCGGTGATGATGCGGCTGCGGCTATACTGGAGATTGCTGATGATTCTACCCGGCAATGGCTGGAGTATCAGGAGGTCAGAGAAAGGTTGAGTTTGCTGGTTGCCGCGCTGCCAGAGAAATGCAGACTGGTCTATCAGCTGAGCCGCGAACAGGGCTATTCTCAAAAACAAATTGCTGCTGAACTGGATATTTCTGAAAAGACTGTTGAAGCGCACATGGGCAAGGCCCTTAAAAATCTTAAAACAGGGTTGAAGAGTTTTTTTGTTGCTTTATAATTTTGATTGGAACATTTTAAAGAGTTTGATCAGGCGATTCTGAGCAATAAATTAGAGAAAAACTGGTCTAGCTTGAGACAAGATCTTTCGTAATGATTTCTTTGTATACACCATCCCATAATTTGATGCGCTGGTTCAGCGATTCTTTACTGCAGATTTCTGCTTCCTGCCAATACCTGCTGTTTTGATTACATAATTCCTCCGTCATATTCAGTGCAAGATGGCTATGGTGGTCACCATCCACTTCAATATGCCGGTCCAGGTAATATTTGAACAAAGAGATCTGATCAGGGAATTTTTCATTCAAATCCGTTACGATCGCATGAAACATGCTCGGGATCAGGTCTTCCCTGCCAAAAGTAAAAGCTGCGGCCTGGTTATAAGATTTGCCGCTGTTGATGATAGAAAAAGTGAAGTTCACAAATTCCCTTGCTTCTTCAGGCGTTCCGGCTGACAGATAAGCATGTTCAAGTGTCTGTCCCGATTGCAAAGCCGCTATAAAATTTCTGATCTCATTTGTGTCTGCACCACATTGCTCCATTGCATCGAGATACATTTCAAAATGACTTTTCTTGTTGCCTGCAGCATCAATGTCAGATTCTTCACCGGCGACAATTTCATTGATTAATGCTCTGGTTGAACCCGAGCCAACAGGGAACCAGGGTAAAGTGGTACAGGTCAGGTTGATCTGAAGTGCTTTTAATAGAGACATAAAATCCCATACCGCATACACATGGTAACGCATGAAAATTTTCAGATCTTCTACGGAAGTGATGACCTTGTAAACCTGATGCTGAACTATTTTATCTTTTAAAGGACTTAAGGATTCTTGAATCTCTTCTAATTCTACTGACATATAAGGTAATGAATTGGCAAAAATAGGATTTTTTATAAAGTCTTTTCTATTTACTTAATGGTTCCCCTGAGGACTACGCCGTTTTATATCGTTTAATGGCGGGATAAATCACTTGAGTCTGCACTGGAAAGACAAATATGAAGGTTCTTATTTTTTTTCAAAAAAAGTAAGAATTGTTTCTTATCAACAAGAAAAGATTCTTATGTTTGTTTTATGATCAATGAAAATCTCAAAAAGAAACAGGTACAGGAGCCGACAAAGTCAGAACTGGAGATCTTGCAGGTGCTCTGGCAGTTCGGCCCGTCGACCACCCGTTTTGTAAACGATTATCTGAACCAGCATACAAGGCCCGTTATTTATATGTCTACTTTAAAATTAATGCAGATCATGGTGGAAAAAGGTCTGCTAACTAAAGATGAAACGTCATCTAAACATATCTACTCGGCTGCTCAGGAAGCATCAAAGACCAAAGGTATATTGCTTGATACGATTGTTGACCGCATCTTTAATGGGTCAGCATCCGATCTGGTGATGCAGCTTTTGGGTGGAAAAAAATTAACCCCGGAGGAAAAGAAAATCTTTGAGGCATTGATTAAAAAAATAGATCAGGAGTAAATGGAGCAAACAATCTGGCATACGATCATGAATTCATCCTTCATCCCAGCGATAAGCTGGACGCTGGTGCATTCACTATGGATCGGTGCCGGAGTGTCAGTGTTAACCGTTTTGGGAATGATCGCCACACAGCAATCCTCATCTGTACTGAGGTACAGAATGCTCTTCTCCTTTTTGGTACTTTTCTTAGTGGCTACGGGGCTAGCAGGATTTCTGGAGTTCCGGAATATTCTTAACGTACCTTCGGTCCGGGTTTCGGAACAAGATATGCTGCAATCAACCGGCTTATTTCAGGACGCTGCGGCACACTTTAAAGATTTTTCGATTTTCAGATTAGTCGACGAATATGCAGTGTGGATCGTTTTGCTATGGGCCATATTGTTGGTTTTCAAACTATTCCGGTTATTTCACAGTTTTAATTATGTCTATAGGCTACGCTTCACAGCCAAGCCTGTTTCAGATACCGGGTGGCAGGAAAAGCTTAAAAATATGAGCCACCGCCTGGGTATCGGCGGAAAAATCACCCTCCTGGAATCTCTAAAGGTTGGCATCCCTGTGACAATTGGCCATTTCAGGCCAATCATTATTGTGCCGGTGGGTTTCTTCCTGCAATTGCCATGTGCCCAGGTAGAAGCCATCCTGTTTCATGAACTGGCACATATCTATCGGAAAGATTACCTGATCAATCTGTTCCAGACGATTGCTGATACCCTGTTCTTTTTCAATCCGGCTTTGCTGTGGCTGTCGGCGCTGATCCGCGAGCAGCGGGAAATTTGTTGTGACGACTTTGTGCTTGCCCATACCGCACAAAAGAGCGATTACCTCAAAGGACTGCTTGCTTTTGAATTTGCTGAAAGCACCGGCACAACAACCCCGTTAGTGCTGGGTGTTAAAGGCAGTCCCCTTGCAAGGCGCCTGTACCGCATGATTGAAAACAGAAACCAACCTCTTGGTTTGACTCCTAAGGCAATTGCCTTTTTGGCATTAATAGCTTTGCCAGTTTTAGCCGGGCTGCTCATTTCAGCAGGGAAAGATCCCGCACCAGTGACAAGTATAGGTATGGCAAAACCGGTTATTTACAGCGAATCCGTTCAGGCAGGTCAAAAACCTCAAAAACGAGTAGCGCGCAAACACACGCAACCCGCTGTGATAATCAAGCAAAAACCCTGGGAAAAGCAATTGCCGGCGGAGTCGGTTGTTCCAAAGGAAACGAATCCGGGGGATACGGCGTTTTATCTGGCGAGCATACGCTTTGAAAGAAGTAACGAAGACATGGCCAACAGGGTGATGCATGTGAGAGACAAAGAGGACAACATCTATGAGCTCACGGTATCGAAAAATAAGCTAATTGCCCTGTCCATCAATGAAATAGTTGTCCCTGAATCGGAACTGCCGGCACACCTGCCGCTGCTGGCCAGAATAGATCATGCCTGGGAACAGGCCAGGGCCAGAAAACAGCAGGCTTTCGATCAGTTGAAAGCCGTTCATTCTGCCAGCCCTTAATTAGATCCTATAACCTAACCACAACACATATGAACCAATTTTGTAAAGCATTATTAATGCTTATGATATGCTATTGCCCAATTTTTGCGCAAGACCACGCAATCGCTACGATCGACAAACTGATGTCATCCCAGTTTAAACCTAATGAACCCGGTGCTAACGTACTGGTGGCCAAAGGCGGTAAAATCATATACCACAAAGCATTCGGGATGGCCAACATGGAATTAACCGTGCCCAGCGATACCGGTATGGTCTATTACATTGCCTCCAATACCAAACAGTTTACCGCTGTGGCCATTCTGCAATTGCTTGAAAAAGGATTGCTTTCGCTGGATGATACCCTTGGCAAATACGTGAAGAGCATCCCGCCCGTATCGCAGATCACCATCAGACAGCTGTTGTCTCATACTTCGGGTCTGAACGGCAATGGCTACCGGGATTCATTAAATATACCCAAAGGGGACACCAGGCAGGCAGATGCCGAGCGTTATGCCGCCCGAAACATGACCTTTGTGGCAGGGAGTAAATGGTTGTACAATAACGGCAACTTTCAAACTCTTGGCTACCTCATTGAAAAAATTACCGGAAAAACTTATCCCGATTACATCAGCGAGAACATTTTTAAACCTGCCGGAATGAGTGCTTCCATCGTAGTTAGTGGTGATGAGCCGTTGATCAAAGGGAGAGCGACAGGGTATTCCATTGGGCGCCGCGGCATATTGAACGTGAACCTTCACAATACACAGGATTTATATGCCTCAGGAGGGATACTCTCAACCGCTACAGATCTCTTTAAATGGAACCAGGCCCTAAAGTCAGGCATCCTTTTGCAGAAAAAGACCCTGGAACTTGCCTTTACCCCACAAAAACTAACCAGTGGACAGACCGCCCCTTATGGTTTTGGATGGTACATCGATAACCTCCGTGGCAGCGCAGTCTACCGTCATGGCGGTGCTGTACCGGGCTTTATCTCTGAAACCTTTTATTTACCCCAGGTAGATGTGTATGTAGTGATCCTGATCAATTCGGAATCGGCAGTCATACCACAGGTTTTAGCCCGGATTGCAGCGGCAGAACTGACTGATCAGCCCTACAGATTTCAGCGAGGTGAAATTTCACCTCAGAACCTTGGTAAATATGCAGGTGTGTATGAAAGCGAAAAGCCAGAAAAGGTCAATATCACTGAGGAGAATGGTAAAGTGTACTGGCAAAGACCCGGTGGGCGCAAATATGAGGTGATGCCGTCGGTTACCGATGAGTTTTACTTTGAAAAAGATTTCCTGTGGCTGGAATTTCAGCGGGATGAAAAAAAGAAAATTACCCAATTGGTGTTCAGTAGAGCCGGATACACGCCAAACACCTGGAAAAAGATAAACAAGCCGGTGTTGCGTTTATCAGAAACAGGGC
This sequence comes from Pedobacter sp., assembly GCF_035317785.1. Taxonomy (GTDB): domain Bacteria; phylum Bacteroidota; class Bacteroidia; order Sphingobacteriales; family Sphingobacteriaceae; genus Pedobacter. The sequence continues at coordinate 16,173 of NZ_DATHGC010000406.1, forward strand.
AGGAGCTATAAGACGATGTAATTCTGGGTTTTTCAGAGGTGGTCTTTACTTCTAATGATGCATTTTGTGCATAGGTTTATCTTGCTGATTAAAAACGTGTATATTTAATGTAACATTCAGATCTGCAAGCTATGGACGACATTGAGATTCATTTTCCGGAAATCAATTATAGCTTCCCAATGGTATTTGTGGAAGGTACTGAAAACACTCCTTACCTGTTTGGAGATTTAACAAAAAAGGGCATTTCGATTGAAGGCTTTTTGATCTCCAAATTCCCGGTCACACAGCGCCTCTGGAAATTTATCACGGGTAACAACCCCTCATATTTTGCCGGACCCGACCGGCCGGTGGAAAATGTTAGCTTTGATGATATCACTCAAAAAAATGGTTTCCTCAATAAATTGAATTTGGCTGCTGCACGACAGAACAAATCGAATCCAGGTATGCTTTATAGATTGCCCTCGGAAACAGAATGGGAATATGCTGCGAGGGGTGGAAAACATTGGGCAGACGATTTCAAATATAGTGGCGGTAATGACATTAATGAGGTCGGCTGGTTTGAACAAAACAGTGGCAAATACAGTGATCCTGAAGTATTGTCCACACTCAAAAATCATGAAAAAGGTACTGCTACGCATGATGTGGGGCAGAAATTGCCAAACCAGCTGGGGATTTTTGATATGAGTGGTCATGTTTGGGAATGGTGTGCGGATGCTTTTCAACCCGATATTGATAAAATACCTGATGATGGGACACCTTATCTTGAAGGAAATAACGAACGTGTACTTCGGGGCGGCTGCCACCACAATTGGGCAGTTCATTGTACTGTCTCAAAACGATACGCGATAACCCCGGAAGCAAAAGATGAATGTATTGGTTTTAGAATTGCAATGTCAATATAAGAGGATTTTGTGCTGCCCTGCATTAGTCGGCAATAATCATTATAATTGCAATTTTAATTCTATTTTTGCGGAATTATTATTCAGTATGTCAGCAGAGTTACAAAAAATCCAGGAAGTCCTCAGTCCTGTAAAAGAGGAAATCGTCCAGCATCAGGTTTATAAAGTCATCAATTCGACAGAGGATCTGAGAATTTTCATGCGCTTTCATGTGTATGCAGTGTGGGATTTTATGTCTTTGCTAAAAGCGCTTCAAATTAATCTGACCTGTACCACGTTGCCCTGGTTCCCTGTTGGCTCGGGTTCTACAAGGGCATTGATCAATGAGATTGTCGCCGGGGAGGAATCTGATGCTGATGCGCTGGGTAATAAGAAGAGTCATTTTGAAATGTACCTTGATGCCATGGAACAATGCGGCGCCGAAACCGCTGAGATCAGGAATTTTATAACGGCGCTGCAGTCGGGCCAGACACTTGACAGGCCTACGAGATTGCAGGAACCCCAGAAGAGGCCAAAACGTTTGTGAACTTACGTTTTCTATCATCACTAGCGGTAAGTCTTATAACCAGGCTGCTGCCTTTACCTTTGGCAGGGAAGACCTCATCCCAAATATGTTTCATACGATCGTAACTGATCTGAATGAAAAGTTTCCAGAACAGATTTCTTTGTTTAAGTATTACCTGGACCGCCACATTGAAGTGGACGGTGACCACCATAGTGATCTGGCACTGGATATGACCGCAGAGTTGTGCGGCCAAAACAGCGGCTACTGGAAGGAAGCGGAGCTGTGCAGCAGAGAATCGCTAAACCAGCGCATTAAACTCTGGGATGGTGTATACAGGGAGATCTTGAGAAAAGATTTTGTTGCCGTTTCTGTCTAATTAAATAGCGACCAGCGAGGGTGGGAGTCAGATCTCTGGCTTGGGACTTGGGCTTTACATCGGTTCAAGTCGGTCTATGTCGTCTATAACTTGGTATTTATACCCATTATTGACATTTAAAAAAGTAATTTAGAAATTCTGTTCGCTTAAATGGAATTCCTGCAGGACGCGCAGTTCCTGTTTGGTACTTCAAATACGTCAGAATCATCTTATGATCAAAACTAACTGTTTGTCAATTTTCCAGATCCCGGCAACGCTGGAAGTAGCTATCTCGCAAAACATAGTGGCTATTTTATGCTGCATAAGTTTGTTGCTTGTAATCTTGATTTGGTTACTTTTCAATTCCAGTAGCCAGCGTAAAAAAATAACCCGGAGGCTTGCGCAATGCGAAAAACGCAATAACACGCTCCAGGAAAATGCAGGTGACGCCGTTGTCATATTGTCTGAAACAGGAAAACTCCTCTACGCCTCTCCGTCTGTATATCAAGTCGTTGGTTATACCGCAGAAGAGTTATTAAAGCTGGACCTGCTGGCATTAGCCCACCCAGAGGATATCAATGCGCTGCAGCTGGTCATGTTGCAGGTGATGGCAAATCCGGGTAAGCCTGTAAAAGGACACACCGGGCGAATGCTCCATAAAGATGGCAGCTGGCACTGGTATGAAGCGGTAGTGACCAATATGTTACACGACCCTGAAATTGGTGGTATTGTGGACAATTTTCGTGATGTTACCGACCGGGTAATCGCTGAAGAAAAAATGATCAATGCAAACAGGCTGTATGCTTTCGTCAGTGCAATTAATCAGACCCTTGTGCATGCAGAAAACGAACAAGGTATATTTAAAGAAGCGTGCAGGATCGCAATTGAATACGGCAAATTCAAAATGGCCTGGATCGGTCTGCTTGATCCTGATGGAAAAAGTATCAGCCTTGCCGAAAGCTCCGGAATCCCCGATGAAGACAAGCTGAAATTTAAACATATCATTGTTAGTGACCAGGGGCCCATCTACCAGGTTCTAAATACAGGAACTTCATTTGTATATAATGATGTGGAAAGCGAGCTAAACTTAACAGATTGGAAAGCATATGCAGCATCACGCCAGCTGTCTTCTGCAATGCTGTTGCCAATCAGAAAAAAAGGCGAAATAATCGGCATTTTTAGTCTTTATGCTTCTATACCTAAGTTATTCGATGAGCAGGAAATCCGGCTATTGGAAGCAGCAACACAGGATATCTCTTTTGCTATGGATGTATTTGAGAAGGAAAGGCTGCAGCGGCTGGCGCAGGATAGATTGCGGCATAGTGAATTAAGGCTGATCGAGGCCCAGGCTATCGCACATGTAGGAAGCTGGGAGATAAACTTTGCTACCGGTATTTCTGTATGGTCAGAAGAAGCATGCAGAATTTATGGCCTTTCGATACAGGAAAATCACCAGTCTTACCAGGATTGGTTATCATTCATCCACCCGGAAGACCTGGAGTTTGTTGTTAAAACAACAAAACGGGCAGAAGCCAGTCATAGCAGCTCGGCATTCTATCACCGCATCGTCCGAAAGAATGGTGAAGTAAGGTACATTTATTCTAAAACAGAATTTGATTTCCGTGACGGGCTTCCTGTAGGCCTTCATGGTATCGCTCACGACATCACGGATGTTAGGGAATTACAGAATGCCAGGGCACAATCAGATGCCAACCTGCTGATGATTATGAACCTGATCCCACAAGCCATCTTTGTAAAGAACTTTGACGGTGAATATCAATTCGTAAATAAAAGTTTTGCTGAATTGTACGGAATGACGCCTCAGGAACTGCTGGACCAATCGAAACTTGGGGAGATCACCATCCAGCAAGAGAAAAACATCTTTTTAAAACAAGACCAGGAAGTCATCAGTACAGGGATTACCAGGATTATCCCGGAAGTCACTTTTACCAATCCCTCCGGAGAACTGAGATTTTTTTATACAGTTAAAGTACCTTACGTGATTGCAGGTACAGACGAAAAGGGCGTATTGGGCATCGCTTTGGATATCACAGAACAAAAACTAGTCAGTGCAGAGCGGGAGAAACTTCTGGCAGATCTTGTTAAGCGTAACAATGACCTGGAGCAATTTTCCTATATCATTTCGCATAATCTGAGGGCTCCTGTTGTAAACATTCTGGGGATATCGGACCTTATCCGGGCGGGAGGTCTTGAGAAGGAGGACGAAAAAATCCTGATGACCGGTTTAGAATCCTCTGTCAGCAGACTTGATGAAGTGATAAACGATCTGAATTATATTCTTCAGTTAAACAGCAAGGGGCAGCAAAACAAAGAATGGGTTAAACTTTCAGAACTGATAAATGACATTAGATCAAGTATCAGCAGCGAAATCATAAACGAGCAGGTCAATTTTATTCTGAATTTTTCGGCAATAGACGAAGTACTTACTTTAAAAGTATACCTCTACAGCATTTTTTACAATTTGATCATCAACAGCATTAAATATAGAAGGCCGGACCTGCCACCGGAAATTACCATCACAAGTTTTAAGTCGGAGGATAATATAACTATTTTAGTTAAAGATAATGGCCTGGGAATAGACCTGCCGAAAAGACATGATGAAGTATTTGGGTTATATAAGCGCTTTCATTCTCATGTTGAAGGAAAAGGAATCGGTTTGTACATGGTCAAAAAACAAGTAGAATCCCTGATGGGCAGTATAACAGTTGAAAGTGAAGTCAATAAAGGCACTGAATTTAAAATACAATTCGATCTATAGTTGCCGGCGAATGAAAGAACTCATAAAATTGTGAGTAGCTCATTAAAAAAAGTATTCGTTAGTTTTAGTCTTTATTCACACACAAATCAAATATTAAACTACATGTCAAAGAAAGTATTACTGTTATTTTCGCTGCTGCTTGTTGTGCTGGTACCACAGGTCTCAAAGGCAGCTGCAAAGCTTGATTTCTATCAAATCAAAATCTATCATCTGAAGACCGCTGAACAGGAGAACAGGGTCGATCAGTTTTTAAAGGATGCCTATCTTCCGGCACTGCACAGGGCAGGGATTTCCAGTGTTGGTGTATTTAAGCCCATTGTTGATGCCGGTAAGGCAACTGAAGAGAAGCTGATCTACGTGCTGATCCCTTTTGCTTCCAGGGATGACTTTTTTAAGCTGGATGCGAAACTAAGCAAAGACCAAAAGTATCACCAGGATGGTACCGGATATTTGGATGCCAAACACAATGAGCCTCCGTATAGCAGAATGGAGACGATCCTGCTGAATGCATTTGAAAAGAATCCGAAGTTCGGTCTTCCAAATCTAAGCGCTGCGAAAAAAGACAGGGTATATGAGCTGAGAAGCTATGAAGGCCCGACAGAAAAAATCTCTGCCAATAAGATCCGTATGTTTAATTCTGGCGACGAGGTAGGCTTGTTTAAGCGCCTCGGTTTTAATGCTGTCTTTTATGCGCAGGTGGTTGCAGGCAGTTCTATGCCAAACCTGATGTACATGACCACGTTTGAGAACCGTGCAGACCGTGACAAGCACTGGGATGCGTTCGGAAAAGATGATTACTGGAGAAAGCTTTCTGCAATGCCAGAGTATCAGAACAATGTTTCTAAGGGAAATACCTGGTTTCTGTATCCTGCGGATTATTCAGATATATAAGTTATCGGTTGGAATGGCAATTTAAGCCGCGCTGTCATCGGCAGTGCGGCTTATCGCGCGATCAGTTCCGAAGGCAGTAGGGAACCATTAGCTGATAGGTCATACGTCCGTAGATGATCAGGTCTACATCCCGCATGAGGTCTGTGAAATACTCGTGAATCTCTTCGCCGCCATTAAATTTGGTATGGTCGCAGTAACCATCTGTGGGCGATTTAATACCATAGATTATCTTTCATGTCAAAAATAAAACAATATTTTTTACCGGACTAAGGGATAGGCTTCTGAAAAGGCACCTATAATAAAAGCCCCCTGGTGATGAATGATAAAAATATACGTGCAGCCGAATTAGCGAATAAGCTATTCAATAAGACGATCACTCCGGAAGAGGAGCAGGAGCTCAATTCCTGGTACAATCAGCACCTGGACGATCAGGTTGATATACCGCATGGTTTTGTTTCTTCGGAAGAGGAACACAGAATGCGGATTTTGGAGGCGATCAATGTAGAGATTGGAAAACGCAGGACGGTTAAGTTGTGGCCAAAGCCTGCCCCGAACTGGCTTCGGGGGGTGGCTGTGGCTGCTGTGGCTGCGATTACTTTAGGCGTATGGTTTTATTATGCTCCCCGTCATTCCGGCGAAGGCCGGAACCCTGGAAGCGCACAGTATGTGAATGATATTGCACCTGGCAAGAATACAGCGACATTGACATTGGCTAATGGGAAGGTGATTACGCTGAGTGATGCGAAGTTGGGGGTTGTGATAGGTGATGATCTAAAGTATAATGACGGTAGTGAGATTGCTTCGGTGCCTCGCAATGACGAAAAGGTAAGAACACTCGCTGTAACAACCCCCCGCGGTGGCACCTATCAAATTACGTTACCGGATGGTTCAAAGGCATGGCTCAACGCCGCCAGTAGTATCAGGTTTCCTGCATCTTTTTCTGGGTTAGTTAATAGAAAAGTTGTTCTGGACGGCGAAGCCTACTTTGAAGTTTCTAAGAATAAAAAACAACCATTTGTAGTGTCCACCAAAAATCAGGATGTGACGGTGTTGGGGACGCACTTTAATATTAGCAGCTATGATGATGAGGGTGCTGTGAAGACTACACTTCTTGAGGGAAGTGTAAATGTGAATGGCACAATCCTGAAACCAAACCAGCAATCTATCTTAATCAATGATAAAATAAGTGTCATTCCTATTGACGCGCAAGAAGCCGTGGCCTGGAAAAATGGCGAGTTTTTGTTTAATAAGGAGCCTTTGGTCAGTATTATGAACAAAATCTCGAGATGGTACGATGTAGAGATCCGTTATGAGAACAGCAAAATGGAAAAGAAACAGTTTTGGGGTTCGATAACGCGCTTTACCAATGTATCTGACGTGCTTAAAATGCTTGAATTAACCGGGGATGTTCATTTTAAAATTGAGGGGAGGACGATTATAGTAAAACCATAACTACAACATGGCATTGACCCAATAAACCAAAAATAAGGCCAGAGGTGCTGACAACACCGCTGGCCAATGCCGGGTTAATTTAATAAAATTGGAATCGTATCAACTAACAACCAGACAAACAAACTTAGGCAATATTGCGCATTAAAGCAATATTGACGGTCTCTCATTTGGCCGCTAAGAATTTGTCGTAAACCAAATGAAATGTATAAAAATTACATCAGGAAACGGGGTGTAGAAAACCCTTGTTTTCATAAAATCCTGCTGATTATGCGACTCACCACCGTATTTATGATTGCCGCGATAATGCAAGTAAGTGCATCAGGATTTGCACAGCGCGTTACTTTTAAGGCGAAACAGGGGACTTTGCAGGAGCTTTTTAAAGCGATAAAGGCCCAGACGGGTTATAACGTAGTGATGAGTGCGGAGAAGCTGGAGGCTGCAAAGCCGGTGTCGGCTAATTTTAAGAATGAAGCGTTGGAAAAGGTGCTGGAGGTAAGTTTGGAGGGACAAAATCTGACTTATACCATTGATCAAAAGACGATTGTGGTTAGGGAGAAGAAGCCTTCCTTTCTGGGTAATCTGGTTGCCAGGTTTACTAATATTGATGTGCGGGGCAGGGTGGTGGATGAGACGGGCAAACCGTTGCCGAATGCGTCGATTCAGGTGAAAGGGAAAAGCCAGGTTTATAACAGTAATGATAAAGGAGAGTTTATTATAGCAAATGTAGCTGATGATGCTATACTAGTGATTAGGTATGTGGGTTATAAACAGCTGGAGATTGCGTTGAAGGATGCAGTGACACCGTTGGAAATAAAATTAAATGTGGCGACTGGAGAGTTGGAAGAGGTGAAGGTAGTTTACAATACCGGTTATCAGAATATTGATAAAACACGGGCTACGGGTAGTTTTGTGCAGGTAGACAATGAATTGATCAATAGAAAAGTTGGGACGGATATTCTGAGCAGGCTGGAAGGAGTGGTTTCGGGTTTGTTGTTCGATAGAAGACCGGATATTGATTTAAATAATAAACCTGGACAGAATTTACAAATTCGAGGGCTTTATACGTTAACAAAAGAAATGTCACAGCCTTTAATAGTCGTTGATAATTTTCCATTCTCTGGAAATCTTCTGGATATTAATCCTAACGATGTTGATAACATCACCATATTAAAGGATGCTGCTGCTGCATCGATTTGGGGGGCAAAAGCAGGAAATGGAGTAATTGTAATTACAACAAAGCAAGGCAAGTTGAATCAAAAATTACAAGTGTCTCTAAACACAAATATCACTTCGATAGCCAAACCTAATTTATTCAACCTTCAAGAGATGGCAACAACTGATTATATCGATGTTGAAAGAACCCTTTTTAATATGGGTCATTACAATGATAAATTGAGCGATCCGGTGTTTGGAGCATTGACTCCCGTACAGGAAATTTTATTGCGCCTTCAAAACGAAGAGATCGGCCAGACACAAGCAGATGCCCAAATCAATTTACTCAGGCAGTATGATATTCGCAATGATTATATGAATTATATGTATCGAAACGAATTAAACCAACAGCATGCAATCAACTTAAACGGAGGCGGAAGTAACGTAAAATTTGCAATTTCTGGTGGTTTCGATAAGAACATCAGCAATTTGGTAGGAAACCAGTATGACCGCATTACGTTTCGCTCTAATACGACCCTTTCTCCGATTAAGCAATTGCAACTTCGAATTAATTTGGCTTATTCGCAAGGTCGCAACGAATCTAATAATCCTGGCGACTACGGGAATGGATCATTTGGACTACAGGACAGCAGGTTGTATTCATATGCCAGATTTGCCGACGAAAATGGTAACCCACTAGCGATCGACAGAAGTTATAGAAAACAATATACAGACACCGCCGGCAAAGGCAAATTATTGGATTGGAAATTCAGACCGTTGGATGAACTGCAAAATAGTGACAACTCATCTACCTCACGCAGCCTTACAGGAGGGTTGACTTTAGGTTATAGTATTTTTAAAGGATTGGGTGTCGAGTTATCTTATCAATATCAAAGAATAGATAATGAAACTTGGAGGCTACGTGATATAAACAGCTTTTACACGAGAGATCTTGTGAATAGATTCACCCAAATCAATGGCAATACTGTTAAATATGTTGTCCCCAAAGATGGGATATTGAATCGAACAAATGGCGAGATTGTTACTCAAAATCTTAGAACTGCATTAAACTTTAACCGGACCTGGAATAATAAACATGAAGTTGCCGTTTTGGCTGGCGGGGAAATTAGTGGTAATAGATCATTGTCTGCAAACACGGTAACGTTTGGTTATAATGAACGTTTGAATTTTAGTAACATGGATTTTGTAAATCAATATCCAACGTATACAGGTGGGCAAACCACCATACCAACAAATATTGCTACTCCCTTTAGTGGCCTTAGAGATCGATTCGTTTCGCTTTATAGTAATGCCTCCTATACCTATAATCAAAAATATACCTTGAGCGCGAGTGCAAGAAGAGATGCTTCAAATCTTTTCGGTGTGAAAACTAATGACAAAGGCAGGCCTTTTTGGTCAGTAGGTGGTTTGTGGAATATTTCTCAGGAATCATTTTATAAGATTGATGCATTACCTCAATTGAGGATGAGGATGACCTATGGATTTAGCGGAAATGTAAACCAAACAGGCCGGGCAGTAACAGTAATTAGGTATCTTCCTACTAGTGCTACGACAAATCTTCCGGCAGCAGATATATTAACACCTGGTAATCCTTCCCTGAGATGGGAAAAAGTGGGAACGTTGAATGTTGGAATAGACTTTAGTTTAAAGAATCAGATTCTTTCCGGAACGATTGATTTATACAATAAGAAATCAACGGATGTAATTTCATCCGAGGTGTTAGATAATTCTACGGGAATAACAACAATGTTGTCAAATTCTGCTAATATGTCAGGAAATGGAATTGAGATAGGATTGACGGGAAAAGTCATCAATACGAAGAATGTTCTGTATGAGACCAGATTAACATTTGCTCATGAGAAATATGAAGTGACCAAATTCCTTGGTAATTTGGATCAGCTTGGAAACGTCAACAATGGCCAGCTTATAAACCCCTATTCAAATCCTTACTCGATAATCAGTTTAAGGTGGGCTGGTCTAGACCCATTAACAGGAGACCCCAGGGGTTACCTAAATGGTGCTATTAGTAAGGATTATACAGCGTTACTGAGTCCAACATCAAATCCGATTTCCAATAACATAAATCACGGTTCCGCGGTTCCAAAATTTTATGGTAATTTTCTAAATGCAATTAACTTCAAAGGAGTTTCATTGTCTGCCAATATTACTTATCGTTTAGGCTATTTTTTTAGAAGAGAAAGTATTGATTATACTTCATTATTAAGAGGCGAAGGGCATTCAGATTATTATAAAAGATGGCAAAAACCTGGAGATGAAATAACGACGAATATACCCTCAATTGAGTATGCCGCGTCATCAAGATCTACTTTTTACAGCAATTCGGAAATTCTCGTAGAGCGTGGGGATCACATTCGACTCGAAGACATACGAATGAGCTATGATTTGCCTACTTCAGTATTGAAGAAATTGAAATTTGGATCCTTACAGTTATATGGATATTTCAGCAGTTTAAATGTATTGCTTTATAAAGCTAATAAAGCAGGTCTTGACCCATCGTTTCCTAAAGGGTTAAAACCAAATAAAAGTATTTCGATAGGATTAAGAGCAACTCTTTAATTAAATGTAATTATGAAAACGAATTTTATAATAAAATCTATTATTCTGGCTATCGTTACTTTAGGCTTTCAGTCTTGCAAAAAATATCTTGATGCAAAGCCTGACGATCGAATTGCGACAGTTGCCACGCTCAATGATGCACAACTATTGTTGGATTATTATCCTGCCATGAGTGCGAGATATCCTGGTGTTTTAGAAACCCAGTCAGATAATTATTATTTAACATCTGCAGACTACAACGTCTTCAATGAATATGTTAGAAATTATTACCGTTGGAATAAGGAATCGATGAGTGATGGCGGGGACTGGGGAAACGCGTATGGAGTTGTATTTAGGTGCAATACCGTATTGAATGCCTTTGATAAAATTATGGAAGGTAAAGGCGAGACTGCGGAAAGCAATAATGTAAAGGGCAGTGCTCTATTTTTTCGGTCTTATCTATTTTATGCATTGGTGCAGTTATATGCACCAATTTATGACGCATCTAGTGCTGGAACGGATCCGGGGATTCCAATACGCTTAGATGCAGATTTTACCGTTAAATCAACAAGGGCAACTGTAAAGGAATCTTATGATCGAATAATTAAAGACTTGAACATTGCTAAGAATTTACTTCCGTTGACACCGCAAGTTAAATCAAGACCTAGCAAACCTGCTGTTTATGGTGCACTGGCAAGAGTTTACCTTTCTATGCGGGACTATCCAAGGGCCGGCTTATATGCAGATTCATGCCTACAGCTATATAGTGATCTTATAGACTTCAATTCAATAAGTAAGACTGCTGCAGTCCCGTTTACCCGTTTTCATAAAGAAGTGATATTTCATATGATTTCTCCAAGTAATGGGTTGACTGCGCCTTCAAGGGCGAAAATTGATAAAGAGTTGTATGACTCTTATGATGCAAAGGATTTAAGGAAATTCATTTATTTTAGGGCAAATACCGGTGTGAATGCTGGAACTTATAACTTCAAGGCCAATTATGACGGCCAAGCTAGTTTAGGTACAAGCGGTTTCACATTTGGAGGTATTGCAACAGATGAAATGTATCTAATAAGGGCTGAAAGCTATGCCAGAGCAGGGAATACCGAACTCGCTTTGAAAGATTTGAATTTTCTCTTAAAAACAAGGTGGGAGGGCCAATACAACCCGATAACAGCAGTGAATGCTACCGAGGCTTTAAAGATAATTTTACGTGAAAGACGGAAAGAACTATTGTATAGGGGGACTAGATGGACAGATCTTCGAAGATTATCTAAAGAGCCAGAACATGCTGTTTCCATCAAGCGAACAATTGATGGTAATATTTACGAATTAGTGCCCGGAAGTGACAGATATGTATTGGCTATCCCTTTTGATGTAATTCGTTTATCAGGGATGCAGCAAAATCCATAACAACATATTTTTTAACACACAAATTTATTAAACATGAAAAGATTAATTTTTATGACGGGACTGTTATGTGCCGTTTTTTTGAAAAGCTATTCACAGGAATTGACGGTTGGAGATAGTATGCCAGATTTAAAAGGGCTTCGGTTTTTTAAAGATGGGAAGTACAGTGACATAGATCTAAAATTCTCTCAAATCAAAGATAAGCTAATCATTTTTGATTTTTGGGCACCATGGTGTGGTCCGTGTATTGCCGGACTTCCAAAAATGGACAGTTTACAAAAGAAATTTGGTGATAAAATTATGATCCTTCCGATTGTAGGTTGGAAAAAAATACTGGATGGAGCGAAGATATATGATATCGAAAAATATATATCTGAGTTTTGGATGAAAAATTCTTACACAAAAAGGAGTACATCTCTGGGAACCCTTGTTGAAGGTAAAAACGATAAGGCATTGTATAAGTATTTTCCAAACGCTGGGTTACCACACGAAGTTTGGGTGATGAATGGAAAGGTAATAGGAATAACCTCATCGGAATATGTAAATGAGGTTGAAATCAATTCCATCTTGTCTGGCAATCAGAAAAATTGGGCAATTGCCGGGGGTAGCCCTAAAGGAAAATCAAACAAATACGATTATACATTGCCTTTGCTTGTTTATGCCTATGGTGCTAAAGTTACTGCTTTACCTGAAAAATCTTTTTATAATCAGCTTTCAGGATATATTGATGGCTTTCTTGAATCAAAAAAAGATAATCTTTTTGATAAGAATAGGATGATTAATAAAGTAACTTTTATTAATCATCCTATTCTTCGTCTTTACAAAGAGGCTGTCATAGAACCTATGGAAGTGGAAAAGCGGAATACATTCAGAAGCAACAACAGGACTATTTTAGAAATCAAAGATTCAGTTAATTATTTTAATACAAGAAATGAATATAGAGCTGAATGGGAAAAAGCGCATACTTATTCTTACGAAGCTGTTTTGCCTGCTATTTATAACCAGGAGGCAGTATTTAATTATATGAGAGAGGACCTAAACCGGTTGTTTAACTTGAATGGACGTTTGGAAAAAAGGAAAGTAAATTGTTGGGTGATTACCAGGAATTCTGACGATATAAAAGCACCTACGGGACTTCAGAAACAGTACGCAAAAAATGAAGAAATAGAGCGAGCCAAATTCCCGCCCTATGAGTATGACCTTAAAAAATCAAAAGATGTTATGTTGAGGGGTTGGTACGAATCAATTTATCAGAATATTAAAGGTGTTATGGATGCTTTAAATACCCAAAGTGTGAATTGTCCGGTATTGGATGAAAGTGGGTATACAGGGGAGCTTGAGTTTTTATTGCGGTTTGGCCCTAAAATCTCTTTCAAAGATTACCAAAAACAACTGGCAAAAAATGGCTTTTATCTAAAGGTAGCGGAAAGGGAATTGGAGATGTTGGTATTGACTGAAAACGGTTTTAAGCCTAGCAAGAAATAAATATGAAAACGAATTTTAAACTTGCTCTAACAGCAAGCATGGCTCTGCTATGTTTATACAGTTGCGGACTCTTTAAAAATAATAAGAAGCAAAAAGCCGAGATGGTAGTAAAAGATACTGCTGTTGTTTCCAAGGATACTGCAAAAATTTCCATTGTGCCGAAAACACCCAAAAAGTTTGAGGCGTTAATTACCAAAAAGGCGGTTGCTGACATCGGAATGTTTAATGTTTATAAACAGGAGGATAAGTATTTCCTGGAGATTGCTGATACCTTGTTGAACAAAGATATCTTAATAGTTAGCCGGATTTCAAGATCTGCTGCGCAGGTGCGTAATCCAACGTATATGATAGGGTACGGAGGAGATCAGATCAATAAGTCTGTTGTTAGATTGGATAAAGGACCAAACAACAAGCTCTTTATCCGGAAAATCACGTTTACTGAGAGAGGAGGTGATTCAACCAGTACAATGTACCGTTCTGTTGAGAATTCCAACATTCAGCCAATCGTAGCTTCATTTGAGGTAAAAGGCATTTCAAAGAATGAAAGGGGAGTCATTATTGATATTACAGACTACCTAAATGGTGACAATGATATTCTTTTCTTTGAAGGAGATGTAAAGCGTGTATTAGGATTGGGAGGCTATCAGACAGATAAATCCTATGTAAAAGAAATAAAATCTTATAGGGGCAATGTAGAAATCAAAACATTGAAAACCTATACGAGGGGTGCTGCTGAACCCGGAGTTCCGGCAGGAGGCTTTTTGACTTATGAATTGAACAGTTCTATGCTTTTGTTGCCTGATAAGCTGATGCCCTCCCGAAATGCCGATAGCAGGATTGGGTATTTTTCAACTGGATACACCGATTTTAATAGTAATCCTCAGGGCGTAGAAAAGGTCGAGATGATCACCCGATGGAGGATGAAACCCAGACAGCAAGACATTCAAAAATACTTGTCAGGTCAATTGGTGGAGCCTGAAAAGCAAATTGTATTCTACATAGACCCTGCTACTCCAAAACAATGGGTGCCTTACCTGATCCAGGGGATAAACGATTGGAATGTAGCTTTTGAACAAGCAGGTTTTAAAAATGCGATTGTTGCCAAAGAGGCTCCTTCAAAAGAAGAAAATCCGGAATGGAGCTTAGAGGATGCCCGTTATAACGCCGTCGTTTACAAGCCGTCAGACATCCCCAATGCGAGTGGGCCACATGTGAACGACCCGAGAACAGGAGAAATCCTAGAAACCCATGTCAATTGGTACCACAATGTAATGAAACTGCTTAGGAACTGGTATTTTATTCAGGCAAGTGCAGTTGATCCTAAGGCACGTAAGGTGAAGTTTGATGAGGAACTGATGGGACAATTGATCCGGTTTGTATCCTCTCATGAAATTGGCCATACACTTGGTTTGCGGCATAACTATGGCTCTTCATCAGCAGTGCCCGTGGAAAAGTTGCGGGATAAGGCTTGGGTAGAAGCCAACGGACATACACCAAGCATTATGGATTATGCCAGGTTCAACTATGTGGCACAACCAGAAGATGGAATCTCTGACAAAGGAATCTTCCCGAGAATTGGTGATTATGATAAATGGGCGATAGAATGGGGATACCGCTGGTTTCCGGAAAAGACTGCAAACCAGGAAAAGGAGTATTTAAATAAATGGATCATTGAGAAGACTGCTGCCAATAAACGTTTGTGGTTTGGTACTGAAACGGATAAAGATGATCCGAGATGCCAAAATGAAGATCTTGGGGACAATGCAATGATTGCAAGCAGTTACGGAATAAAAAATCTTAAAAGAATATTGCCTCAGATCTTAAACTGGACGAAGGAGGAGAATGAAGGTTACCAAAGTGCTGTTGAAATGTATAGTGAGCTGTTAAACCAATTTAACCGGTACATGGGCCATGTAGCAAAGAACATCGGTGGTGTAATGACTACGCCAAAATCGGTGGAAGAGCCAGGAAAGGTGATTGAGTTTGTCAGTAAAGAGAAGCAACAGGAAGCTGTAAATTTTTTAAATGCCCAATTGTTTAGTACACCAACCTGGTTGCTGAATAAAGAGATTTTTGACAAGACAGGCAAGGGTACTGCAACTGTTTTAAATGCCCTGCAAGATAATACCTTGAAAAAATTGATTAGCGCAGAAACGATTAACAAGCTGCTGCAGTTTGAGGCATATGATAGTAGAAATGCGTATACAGGCTTGGAATTGCTGAATGATGTAAAAAGAGGTATATGGTCCGAATTGTACGCTAATAAATCCATAAGCATTTATCGAAGAAACCTTCAAAAATCATACGTAGAAAGATTGGGGATTATCATCAATCCTCCACCTGCACCTCCAATGCCTCCCGGATTTGCGGCTGCTGGTTCTGTGAGTACCACAAACGATATGATTTCCATAGTAAAATCCCATGCCAGGGCTTTGCAAAAGGAGATTAGAAACGTGATTCCTATTGCTAAGGATGAGATGACAAAATCACATTTGCAAGATATGGACGAGCGGATTAATAAATTTTTTAAAGATACCAGGATATGAGAGAGGGGATATCAATAGAAAACCCAATAAAAAAATATCATATTATTCATTTAAATTTTCCCTTTTTCTGAAAAAGGAGTTACAAAATTATGAAAGTAAAAAATGCATTATTATCGATCTTATTTGTAGCTGCAATGGCTACCGCGATGTCATTTACCCAGGGTGGTAAAAGTGACACAACTACTAATTCAATAAATAGAGATGTTTACCATTATGACTTTCGGTATATAGGGCCAGCCGATCCTTACTATTTCAATGATTACCTGGATCCAGATAATTATGTAATGCTAAGTGGTGAGGAATTCCCTGGAGATGTATGTGAATTTGGAAACGATGCATTATGCGTGATTTCCAGTGAACGTTATTGGAATGGCTATGAATGGAAACCAGATTTGTCTGACACGTCTTTCTGGAATACAAGAGCTCAATTATACAGTTACTATTATTATGGTGCTGCGGGCATGCTGCTAACATTAAAGGTCATTTATTAAAATAGAATTTATTGGGTTGTAAATGGGGAGGCAAAACCCGCCTCTCCATTTTTTAAGAATTTAAAGTTTAATGACATGAAAAGAAAAATAATGTTTCTAGTGGGTTTTGTATTGCTGTTTGGAGTAGCGACAAAGGCTCAGATTCTGAAACCAGCGAGCTGGAACTTTACAGTTAAGAAAATAAAGGCTGATCTGTATGAACTGCATATGTCGGCTACGATAAGAGATGGCTGGGCAGTATATAGCCAATGGACGCCTGAAGGCGGGCCAGAGCCTACGGTGATCAGTTTTGATAAGAACCCGAATTTATTGCTGGGCGGTAAGGTGAAGGAGCTCGGAACCATGAAGAAAAAGCATGAAGAGGTGTTTGATGTGGATGTGCATTATTTTGAAAAAACGGTGGATTTTGTTCAGGTGCTGAAGATCAAGAACCCCTCTCTGGCTACGCCATCTCTCCCCAAGGGGGCGAGAGGAATGATTTCAGGCAAGATCAACTACATGGTATGTGATAAGAGCCAATGCATCACAGATGAGGTGGGGTTTAATGTTTTGCTGAAATAAATGTAATTAATTAACGCTCTCTATTAAATTAACTAACTCTTAAACCAAATATTCATGAAACGACTCTTTATCAAACCTATTGATGAGGCTACGTCCTTCCTATGGAGATCTGACGTGGTCGCTGCACTCAAAAAAATGGAACCGGTACCCACGCAAATGGAAGCTGACCTGATGACCATGCTAAGGCCGCATTACAAACCAAAAGGCCACCTGTTGCTCGATCCGGATATGGTACACAAGGATGCCATCTTTCTGCGAACGGGACTGATCAAACTTTATGTGATCCACCCGGTATCCGGAAGACCTCAAATCCTCCACGTCTGGATAGAAGGTGAGATCGTGGTGTTGTATAAGATGTTTAGACGCCGGTTAAGCAATACCAAATACTACATGGAAACCATTGAAAATTCTGAACTGGTGAGCATTAGCAATGACAGTATGGACATCATCTACGGCAGTTATCCTGTTGCGGACAGGCTGACTACGGAGATCCTTTCGGAAAAGAATGAGCGCCGGATGAAACAGCTGGAGATATTGGGCACTGTCGACAAGGGCTGCCGTCCGGCGATGTTTGAAGAGCTATTTCCGGAGTTTTGCCATAGGCTGAACAATGCGGACAGGTGTGCTTTTATAGGTGTGGGTGAGTCTACGCTTGGCAGGGGCAGTCATTGAGCGATTTTTTCTAATGTTTTCAGATAAAAAACACCGTCATATGGCGGTGTTTTTTGCTTCATATGAGCTTTTGCAGCGTATTTACTCCTTTTAGTTTTGGATCATCAACCAAACCTATTTGATATGAGTAGTTCTTTAATGATTTGTATTTACAGAAGAGACGGCAAGCGGGCTTCTGTAGTTTTTAGAAGGGGTAAGGTGCTGTACAGGATCACTACTGTAGAGTTTGCTCCGGCTGTGGTGGGTGCTTTCAGGGAGTATGAGGATGCGCTGAAAAGGAATGAGGCTGGTGCCGATTTTGTTTTTGAGATCTTGTGCCCCAGGAAGAGGCATCGGGTAGTGGAGATTGGGTTGAGCGGAAAGAAGGCTCATTTGCATGTGTTTGAAATGGCGGGTGAGGAGCTGAAGCTTTGTTTTAAGTGGGGCGGGAGCAGAGAGGTATTGAGAGAGGCGGTAATGCAGTTTACACTGATGGCGTTTATGAGTAAGTATTAAAGCGATATTGTTATACATGTCATTTATGGGATTTTTTCATGTCATAATGAGGTGAAAAAAGTGTATTTTTGACATGAAAGATAAGGATGTGGAACTGAATCAAAGAGCCATTTAGTCAATTAAAATGATTATTTTTGTATAGTGAAAAAAGATAGAAAAATAGCTTTAGTGGTCAATCAGGTCAAAATGGAAGATGAAGATTCTCTGGATATTTTGTTCTGGTTAAACAAGACCGCATCAGAAAGACTGGAAGAAGTGAGCCGTCTTAGGAAAAGTTATTATTTGTGGTCTACTGGCATTTTTCCTGAAAGAATTGAAAAAGTAATTCATAGAAGGAAGATATGATTTTTGAACCTGATTTTGTAGACTTTATTGAACTTTTGAACCTCTACAATGTAGATTATATGGTAGTTGGCGCTCATGCACTTGCTTATCATGGCAGACCCCGACATACTGGAGATTTAGATATTTGGATTAAACCTAGTAATGAAAACGCAGAGAAAATGATCTCCGTTTTGAATGACTTTGGATTTAGTGCGCTTGGGTTGACTATTGAGGATTTTTTAAAAGAAAATTACGTAACGCAACTTGGGTATCCACCTTTGAGGATAGACATATTGAATTCTATTTCCGGTGTTGAGTTTGATGAGGCGTATGGCAATAAAATTGAAGGAGATATAGAGGATTTAAAGGTCAACTTTATTAATGTTGCTGAGTTTATTAGAAATAAAGAAGCATCTGGCAGAAAGAAGGATTTAAGTGACATTGAATCCATTAAGAAAAGCAAGCTAAAATAGCTTTCTAATACCGCCTTTGTTCTTAGGCATCGTTTTCCGGGGTTTCCTGAAGGGGACCATCCAGCGGATTGCGTAAAGCAATGATTAACAGTTTAATTTTATGTTTATGGGACGTTTAATGGGTGGTCCGTACTACTTTTTGGTAGGCAGGACCGGTAACAACGTTGGGCGGGTAAGGAACGGTAAAAATACGTTTTCTATGCGCCCGCATCCGAGCAGTAAACCGCCTACTGAGGCGCAGCTGGCTGTAAGGGTTCCTTTTGGCATCTTCACGGCATGGCTGAGCTGGATCTCGCCAATCATTGAGATTGGTTTTCAGGAGCATGATGAGGATGAGTCGGCAATGAATGCTGCTGTGGGGTACAACATTAAAAACGCCATTACTGGCGTGTATCCTATGCAGGCCATTGATTATCCGAATGTGCTGTTGAGCAGGGGCAAGGTTAGTGGCCCTAGTAGTCCTGTTATGGCAACTACTGTGGATGCGCAGCTGGACATTTCCTGGTCTGATGTGATAGAGAGCACGATTGGCTCGCTGACAGACATGGCGACTTTTGTGGTGTACAATCCGTCGAGGGAGGCGTTTGCGGTGAGGGCGAGTGTGGTAGCGAGGTCTGTAGAAAGCTACGACATTTTGCTGCCGAGTGCCTGGAGCACGGAGAATGTTCATGTGTACATGATCTTTGTGGCGGTTGGTGGTAAGGCTGTAAGTAACAGTGCTTATCTGGGCGCTATTGTTGTCATGTAGGGGTTAAAAATGGTGATCTCCTCTAGGGCTCGGTTTTCAAGGCGCGAAAAGCGCATGAAAACAATGCCCATCGGAGTCACCATTTTTATTGAAAAGGAGGGCGGTTAAAAGGGATGCAGCCCGGGAACAGATTCCCATATTTTGTTAGATAAAGAACTAAATGCTTGAACAAGAATTTTAAATGAAAATATCATGGGAATAATGAAAAATGGGCCTCATGGGCCGGTATACGGTAAGGTTGGCAATCTGGTAACGTACAGGGTGTTGAACAGAGATGTGGTGAGGATGGTAGGGAAGATCAATAAGGCGCCTTCGGTAAAGCAACTGGCTTGCAGGCAGCAACTGGCTGTGGTGATTCAGTTTTTAAAGCCGATTGTTGAGTTTATCAACCTCGGTTTTATGGTAGAGGCGGCTAAGGTAGAAAGGTATGCGCATAATATGGCGGTGTCTTATAATAAGCGGCACGCTTTATTGGGAGCGTATCCTGATGTATCTGTCGACTATAGTAAGGTTCTGGTG
Source organism: Pedobacter sp. (assembly GCF_035317785.1). GTDB lineage: Bacteria > Bacteroidota > Bacteroidia > Sphingobacteriales > Sphingobacteriaceae > Pedobacter. Next base: position 36,507 of record NZ_DATHGC010000406.1, read on the forward strand.
GCTCAGGGTAGTTTGCCTGTGGCTGTTGATGCCGCGGTTTCGATGGTGCCGGAAGGTTTGAGGTTTAGCTGGGCTACGGGTTCCTGGATGGATTTTACGGAAAGAAGGCATCATGCGATGTTGATGGCTTATTTTCCGGATCTGGGCAAGGCTGTTTATAGTCTGAATGGGGCAGCACGGTATGAGGGTACTGATGTGTTGTATTTGCCTGATGATTTGAAAGGCGCTTATATGGAGACTTATTTGTCATTTACGGCGGTGGGGAGCAACGAAGTGGCGGATAGTGTGTATTTGGGTATCGATTTTGCCAACAA
>NZ_DATHGC010000407.1:0-3414 GCF_035317785.1 Pedobacter sp.
TTAATTTTCTCTATCTGGTAAGTCGTTTTCTTCCACTGGTTGTCATACCAGTAACTGGTATGTGTATTGTCTTTAAACCTGATCTGATAGAAATCAAGGACATCAGCCGCAACATTTGTCACACCCCAGGCAATTTTTTGATTGAATCCTATAATGATGCCCGGTGCCCCGGGAAGTGAAACACCATAAGCATTCAGTCCCGGTGCATGCAGCTGGATCTGGTACCATATCGAAGGAAGTGACAGGTCAAGATGGGGGTCATTGGCCAGGATCGGAAATCCGGAAGCGGTCTTGCTGCCGCTCAGCGCCCAGTTGTTACTTCCTATTCCTTCCTCTTTTTCTTTGGTGCGGATATTCTCAGTGAGTAGCGAAGAGTCCGGAGCAGGAACCGGGGGAACAGGCAATGCATTAAAATTCCATTTGGTGCCTGCCGGAATGATCGGATCTTCCTTAAACGGATAATCCGGGAACAGGTCTTTGACCACTTCCGTCCCAAATTTATTCCTGATGTTGGTCATGTAAAATTCGTCAGAGCCCATTGCCAGAACAGCAGACATCTGTTTCAGCAACAATGCACACTTTATGGGTGTCCAGTTCTCAGGTTTAAAATCCAGCAGTTTATACTCAAGCGGGATCTTTGCTGCAGATAAAGAATGGATATAGTCGTTTATGCCTTCCGTATAGGCAAGGATCATTATTTTCGACTGAGGATCTGCCATCATCCCCTCGAGAGACTTTTCCGCACCGTACACCATGCCCATTCTGCGCTGGTACCTGTCCAGTTCTATTGCCTTCCTGCCAACTACCTCACACAACCTTCCTGCAGCAAACCGGGTTTGAAAATCCATTTGCCACAGCCGGTGCATGGCTGTTACATAACCCTGTGCATAATAAGCATCATGGTCATTCTGCGCAAAAATATGAGGGATCATGCGGTCATCAAAAGCGATGTCAACATTTTGATGTGCGCCTTTCAGAATTATTTTTTTATTCAGTTTTACTGCAGTGGCTTCAGCGTTCTGCCAAAAACCTGTGAACGGGTTCAGAAACTTCAAAAGCGGTGGAGTATCTCCAAATTTTGTATTCAGTGCATAGGCTAACAATATAGGGATAATGACACAAATAAGGGCCTTTGTTTTATTCATCATAACTCATTTAATCAGCGAACCCATTAGATTTTGACGGGCTCTTTTTTTGCATTTGCAATTTAACATAAAACTTAAATCAATTGCAATGAAAATTAGATTTTGGTAATTAATTATTAACCAAAATTCAGTTTGGATAAATAAAAATTTGTATTAGATTTATATAGGCATTAACCAGATATAAATCTTTTTCGTATGAGCAGAACTTTTACCAAAACCATCGTTACACTAATTATTTTATGCGTTATATGCGTATCAGCATATGCGCAAAGTGTAGTTATAAGCGGCACTGTCGTCGACAAGACGACAAGAGAACCGATACCCGGTGCAGGCATCACAGTCAAAGGTACCACCTCTGCTACCGCTACCAATGCAAATGGCAGGTATACTTTGACTACAACACAAAAACCGCCGTTTACGGTGGTAATTTCTTATATAGGTTTCAATCCTGTAGAAAAAGAAGTCACTGGCAATACCTCTAATCTTGATTTTGAACTGGAATCTGGCGTTATCTTAGGTCAGGAGGTGGTGATTTCTGCTTCAAGGACACCGGAACGTATCCTGGAATCTCCGGTTTCGGTCGAGAGAATGGGTACCGCCGCACTAAGAGAAATATCAGCACCTTCTTTTTATGACGCCTTGAGCAATTTGAAAGGAGTGGAAACCAGTACACAGAGTTTGACTTTTAAATCGATCAATACCAGGGGCTTCAATTCCAATGGCAATACCCGTTTCAATCAGTTTGTAGACGGAATGGACAATCAAGCGCCGGGTCTGAACTTCTCAGTAGGAAATATCATTGGTATCAATGACCTGGATCTGGACAATGTTGAGTTATTGCCAGGTGCTTCCTCGGCCCTGTACGGTGCCGGCGGTATCAGCGGTACCATGCTGATGACGTCAAAAAACCCGTTTGATTACCAGGGTGCCAGTTTCCAGCTGAAAACCGGTATCAACCACATTGACGATAACAACACAGGCAACCAGGAATATAAACAGCTGGATGTGCGCTTAGCCAAAGCATGGAACAATAAGTTTGCGGTTAAAGCCTCTTTTTCATTCCTCCAGGCAAAAGACTGGCAGGCAGACAACTATTCCAACTTTGACCGCAATGCCCGTACCTTTAAAACCGGAGACCGGGCATCCGATCCGGGATATGACGGCATAAACGTATATGGCGATGAGAGCGCCCAAAACATGAGGAGTGTGGTTCAGCAAAGCATAGAGCCTACAATTCGTGCGACCATTCTGGCAGCTACCGGCGGAGCATTCAATCCCAAAACAGCGCTTGACGGCATTCCCGCAGGAGCCAGTTACGCAACTTATTTAGGAGCAATTGCAGGTATTCCCGGCTTGCCTCAGCAATTGAAGACCGCGATGAGCAGCCAATACCTGCCATTCTATTTCGGATTAAAAAATCCGGGAATTCTCCCCAATCAGAACGTTACCAGAACCGGATATAACGAAAATACACTTGTAGACTACAATACACAATCCTTAAAAACTTCCGGATCATTGCATTACAGATTTACCCCGACCATTGAGGCCATTGCCCAGCTCAACTGGGGAACAGGTACTTCAGTCTATACAGGATCAGACCGCTATTCACTGCGTAATTTCAGTATAGGTCAGTATAAACTTGAATTAAAAGGACAGGATTTCTTTTTAAGAGGCTATACTACCCAGGAGCGCTCAGGTGATTCCTATATCTCTTCCATTTTAGGTGCATTTATCAATGAAGCCGGTAAGAAATCAACCGACTGGTACCCACAATATATTGGTACCTATATCGGGGCAAAACTTTCCAATCCCGCAGTGACTGATGCGCAGGCACATACTGCAGCAAGAGGCGCAGCAGATCAGGGCCGGCTGATACCGGGTACGCCGCAATTTGAAGCTGCCAAAAGTAACATTGCCAATAATACCATTGCTTCCGGAACAGGGGCTAAATTTGATGACAAAACAAATTTATATCACTATGAAGGCATGTATAATTTCTCAAATGCACTGAATAATGTCGTTGAGCTGCAAGTTGGCGGATCCTACAGGATTTATCAGTTGCGTTCCGGAGGAACAATCTTCGACGATCTGACTGAAGATATTGACATCAATGAGTACGGGGCATTCGCACAACTGGGCAAAAAAATGTTCGATGACAAATTCAAGCTTTCCTTATCAGGAAGATACGATAAGAGCACCAATTTTGACGGCAGGTTCACCCCAAGAATCTCAGGCGTATATACCGTAGCCAAGGACAATAACATCAGGG
>NZ_DATHGC010000408.1:0-2667 GCF_035317785.1 Pedobacter sp.
TAGCCGGACGATTTCGCATCCAGCAGGATTTCGACGATAATTATGTGATAACGAATATGGCCTTCGTCAAAAGAATGTTGGGTCTGCAGCCCAATGAATACAGCGGCGTCGAGCTGTCCGTCAACGATTCCACCCAAACCGAATCTGTCCGGCAACAGCTGGTCCGGATACTGGGCAAAAACTATCGGATACAGACACGCTACGAACAAAATCAGAGCCTCTATGGTGTCATGGGTGCAGAGAAATGGTTTATTTACATCATGCTGACCATGATCCTCATCGTTGCTGCGTTTAATATGGTGGGCGCCCTGACGATGCTGGTCTGGGAAAAACAAAAGGATATACACGTGCTAAAGGCCCTCGGCGCCAGCAATGGGCTTATTCAAAAGATCTTCCTCAGCGAAGGCATCCTGCTTGGGGTAATGGGCGGCGTAGCCGGCATGCTGCTGGCCCTGGTGACCTGTCTGCTGCAAATAAAATATAAGCTCATCCCTTTACAGGGAGACTCCTTCCTGATTGATTATTACCCCGTAAAACTGGTGCCTACGGACTTTCTCCTGGTGCTGTCTACCATATTGGTAGTGGCACTGCTGGCTTCCTGGATCCCGGCCCGTAAGGCAGCCGCTCAGCCAATAGAGCTTAAAAGCTAAAACCCTGGCAAAAAAATCGTTGGAGAAGCCAGGGTTTTGTCTTATTTAGTAAGCATACTTTATTAATAATCACCAAGAGTCTCCGGCAATTGCGTCAGCGCTTTCGCCAGCTGCTCGTCATTCGGAGCAATACCATGCCAGTGGTGATCATTTTCCATGAAATCTACACCCTTGCCCATGACCGTATGCATCATGATCCCGATGGGCTTGCCCTGTCCTGTCATGCCCTTGGCCTTTTCAAGCGTAGCCACTACTTCATCCATATCATTGCCGTTCATTTCGAGGGTCGTCCAGCCAAAAGAATCAAATTTTGCATGGATATTCCCAAGGTCCATTACAGCTTTTGTAGTACCATCGATCTGCTGGCCATTCCAGTCAACGGTAGAAATGAGATTGTCTACTTTATTGGCAGCTGCAAACATTATCGCTTCCCAGTTTTGACCTTCATCTAATTCTCCATCTCCGTGGAGGGTGAATACAATATTTTTATCGTTATTGAGTTTTTTGCTTAAGGCGGCTCCGATGGCAACACTCATGCCCTGACCAAGAGATCCGCTGGCAACTCTAATGCCCGGGAGATGCTCATGTGTGGTGGGATGACCCTGAAGACGTGAGTTGATCTTACGGAAAGTAGTTAGTTCTTTGATGTCGAAGTACCCGGACCGGGCAAGGGCCGAATAAAATACAGGAGAAATATGACCGTTGGACAGAAAGAAGATGTCTTCATTCGCTGCGTCCATATGGAAATTTGGATCGTGTTTCAATATTTTGAAGTAGAGTGCCGTGAAATAATCAGCACAGCCGAGAGAACCTCCCGGGTGACCGCTTTGGGAGCCATGGACCATTCTTACGATATCTCTTCTAACCTGCGAAGCGATTGCTTTTAAGTCAGCCATATTAGTGGATTTATTGATTCTGTTTTTTATTTCGGTAGGCAAATCTAAAGGTTTTTTGTCAAGACACTAGCCCCAATTTTTTGTCTGATTCAGGGTTTTTGAGGGATATAATCCGGAGCTGCAACAGCTAATTTGGCTTACTTAAACTTTTGCAGTACCTTACGGTCCAAATCTCCATCTGCCTCCTTTGTACAATTTGCCCGGAATTGGTAAAACCACATTTAGAAGAATTTTCTCGTATTAGTAGCTTAAAGAAAGAATCATTATTTTTGTCATGAATCAAAATCAGACTGATGTTTGATGTTTTACTCTCAATAGCTATTTCATTTACCGTTACCTTCCTTGCCATACCAGCTGTTATAAATGTAGCTGAAATGAAAAAGCTTTTTGATATGCCCGATGCGCGTAAAGTGCATCATGCTCCCATCACTCCACTGGGAGGCCTGGGTATTTTTGCAGGTTTTATCTTTGGCTGTCTCCTCACCCTTCATTTCGGGCAATATTCTGAACTTCAATACTTTATTGCCGCGGCTTTTGTCATTTTCTTTCTTGGTCTCAAAGATGACATACTCATAATATCCCCGGTAAAAAAATTCATTGGCCAGGTGCTCGCAGCCTTCATCATTGTTTATTACGGCAATATCCAGATCCGTAGCATGCATGGTTTTCTAGGACTCTATCAGCTTCCGGAAATGTTCAGCCTGCTGCTGACCTATTTTGCAGTCATCGTTGTTATCAATTCATTTAATCTGATCGATGGCGTAGATGGTCTGGCTGGCAGCCTCGGCCTCCTGTCCACTACTATCTTCGGGACCTATTTCCTCTATATTGGAATGTTGCCTTATGCTGTAATCGCTTTCGCCCTGGCCGGCAGCCTCCTGGCCTTCCTGATCTTTAATTTTCAACCCGCTAAAATATTCATGGGTGATACCGGCTCCCTGCTGCTCGGAACCATCAATGCCATCCTGGTATTGAAATTCATCAATGTCGCCAACCTGACTGATGTACGCTTGCCTATCCCTGCTTCCCCGGCAGTTGGGTTTACGATCCTGATGGTCCCTATGATGGATACACTAAGGGTTTTTGGCATCCGCATCCTCCATCGCAGGTCTCCCTTCAGC
>NZ_DATHGC010000409.1:0-9031 GCF_035317785.1 Pedobacter sp.
CGGGAGCCTTGGGAACAAGGGTATTGAGGCCAACCTCAACGTTAGGATATTTGCTGAGCAAAAGGCTTTCCAGTGGACGATGAATGTAAATGCTTCTAAGGTGACCAGTAAAGTACTGAAACTACCTGAAAACGGCGTGCTCGGCAACCGTCAGGGTGGTCTGGAAGTATGGGATACGCAAGTTGGAGCGTACGTATGGAAAGCCGGAACTTCTGCCGGAAGTACAGGATCCGTTCCGACCAGTTTCATTGAAGGTGGCAGGATAGGCGATATGTATGCGTACAAACAAATCGGTATATACGCAACCGATGCAGAAGCTGCTTTAGCGCCCTACGATACGGGTGCAAATACCGACTTTGGCTCAACCACTGCCAGAACAAAATTTGGAGGCGATGTCAACTGGGCGGATATCGACGGCAATAACATCATCGATAGCAGGGACCAGGTGTATATGGGTAATTTTTATCCGACATGGACGGGTGGTTTTTCAAACTACTTTAATTACAAGGGCTTTTCTCTGGCTATCCGTACCGATTTTGCTACAGGCCATACCATTTACAACTACGCCAAAGTGTTTGCTGATGGACAATTGCAGGGAGATGCCATGCCGACGAAAGATTTTATCGAAAAATCCTGGAAGAAGCAGGGCGATATCACCAACACGCCGAGGTATGTGCACCAGATCAACGTCAATATCAGCCGAAACTCTATCTATTATGAAAAAGGGGATTTCCTTGCTTTGAGGGAGGTGTCTTTGGGTTACACTCTTCCGTCGAAACTACTTAAAAAAATAAAAATGAGCAGCATCAGGTTTAACCTGACCGGAAGCAATTTGTATTACTTCACAGCTTATAAGGGTCAAAGCCCGGAAGAAGGAGGTGTAGATAACGGGCGGTATCCGATCCCGAGAACATTCACTTTGGGTACAAACATTTCATTTTAACATTTAAGGAAAGAATCATGAAAAGACTATCATATATCATCACCACCATAGCTCTGGTGGCAGCATTGGGCAGCTGTAAAAAGCATCTGGAACTCGATCCCATTAGTGTCATTGGCTCATCTTCGTTTTTGAAAACTGAAGGCGATGTAGAACCGGCAGTAAATGCCATGTATTTCAGAATGAGACCGCTGGGGAACTACAATTTATTCATATGGGGAGAAGGGCGGAGCGAGGTCATGGAACCAACTGGATTAGCCGGGACTGCCGGCAATGATATTTACTATCAAAACTCACTGACAAGAGATAACATTACTAATAATCTGACCTGGGAAATTGTCTATCAGACGATAAATGCGGCCAATTTGGTGATTAAATATACACCAGATATTGTTTTTGCCAATGCCGCCAATAAAAATAACGCATTGGCCCAGGCCTATACCATGCGTGCTTTTATGTATTTTCTACTGGCCAGAACATATGGGGCTGTGCCTTTGAGGACTGAACCAACTGAAGCTTACGATCCGATCGCCATTCAGGTCGCTAAATCTCCTGAAGCAGATGTGTTCAAGCTGGTTAAGGCTGATTTGGATAAGGCACTGGAATTATTTCCGGTAAACACTTTACCTACAGGAAGGAATAAATGGACTAAGGCGGGGACCAATGCGCTCAAAGCTGATGTCTACTTATGGACTGGCAAACGGTTAAACGGCGGGACTGCTGATTTTACTACTGCGCTTAATGCCCTGACTGATGTACAAACTGCTGCGGTAAGCTTGCTCCCGAGTTATGCGGACATATTTAAATACGCAAACAAAGGAAATAACGAGATTATTATGGCCATCAGATTTACAACTTCGGAACCGTCGACAGGAAATGTTCAGACTTATGCGCACAATATGTATGCCTCTAATACGACCTTTCCGGCCTATGTGCCCCAATCCCAGCGGGATATTGTTGGTGCGCCGTTGGCGGGCAACGGTAATGTTTGGCGGATGACCGCTTTGGTAAGGGACCAGTTTACAAATGATGACACCAGGAAGGCAGCAACTTACATCGATTTGGCCGGCCCGGGAGCTGATCAATATTATACCAACTATGGATTAAAGTTTAACGGTACTGTTGAGGCAGGTGCAAGGGTTTTTGCAAGTGATTATATTCTATACAGACTGGGTGACGTTTTATTAATGAAAGCAGAAGCCAAAAATGCATTGAATCAGGATCCAACTCCGGAAATGACACTGATCAGGCAAAGGGCATATGGTGCCAATTACGCCAGTCATATTTTTGTAAACGGCTCACAAGCACAAAACGACGCAGCTATATTAAAAGAACGGCTTTTAGAACTGGCTCTTGAAGGTAAAAGATGGTGGGATCTGATCAGGTTTGGAAAAGCTTTTGAAACCGTTCCTAGCCTACAAGGCAAATCTGCCCAAACCTACTTGCTGTATTTCCCTATAGGTACAGCCGTACGGACAAGAGAACCATTGGTAGAAGAAGTCCCGGGATGGTAATGAAAAAGTGGAACTGTTTAATCCTGTGCCTTTTCCTGATTTCTTTGCAATGTGCTGCACAGAATAAGCATCCGGCTTTAGTTAAAGACCAGTTGACCCCACTGTCACCTCATGCGGTCAAAATTGGAGGGTATTTAGGTGAAAAACTGGACCAGTGCATTCGCAATAGAATCATGGTGCAGGATGTGGACACGCTTTTGGATATTTTCAGGATACGGCAGAAAGATAATTTTGGTTTCAACGGTGAATTTTTTGGCAAATGGTCTGCAGCTGCGGCTTTAAGCTGCAGATACCAGCCAAATAAAGCACTGGAACAAAAAATGGATAAAGCAGTAACGGAATTCATAAAAACCCGGTCAGACGATGGCTACATCACGACCTATAAGAAAGGAGATGAGTTTAAAGTCTGGGATGTCTGGAACCAAAAATATGTATTATTGGGGCTTATTGCACAGTATGACTTGTCAGGCAAAAAGGAAGATCTGAATGCTGCAAAAAAGAGCGCGGATCACCTGATGCGTGCTTTGGGACCGGGTAAGGCAAGCCTGGAAGAATACGGTCCGGCAATTCATAAGGGCGGGGTAAACTACTCTATTCTTGAACCTGTTGCGTTGTTATATGAGCGTACGCAGGAACAAAAGTACCTCGACTATACCAATTATATTGTTGACTCCTGGAGCAAGCCGGGTAAGTATTCAAAGACCGGTGCACGGTTAATAGAAAATGCGGAGGCCGGCATTCCGCTGGTAGATTCTGAGGTGCTGCATTCCTATGTGCTGATGTCCTGCTTTGAGGGCTTATGTGAATTGTACAGGGCGACGGGCAATAAAAGATATCTGAATGCCACTGTAAAAGTAGCTGAAAGTATTAAGAAGTATGAGCTGATGATAGATGGTTCGCTTTCTAATCATGAAATGTGGTACAACGGGACACTTGAGCAAACTGAAATGCTGGAAATGCCCTCAGAGACCTGCGCAACTGCAACCTGGATGAAATTATGCTATCAGCTTTTGCGTCTGACCGGGGAATCAAGGTGGGCTGACGAACTGGAGATTTCGCTTTACAATGGCCTCCTGGGTGCCATGATGCCAAAGGGCCAGTGGTGGGCTTACAATTCTCCGTTATGCGGAGAACGTGTTCCCAGCAGACAACAGGGTTCTACCCTGAGCTGCTGTGTCTCCAGCGGGCCCAGAGGCCTGTTGATCACGCCTGAATGGGCCATGATGAATGGATTGAATGAGGACCTCGCAATTAATCTGTATGCTCCCGGAACCGCTTCCTTTATGCTTTCCGGCAAAAAAAAGGTGCAGGTCGTCCAGGAAACTGAATACCCGCGGACCAATCAGATAAATCTGACTGTTCAGCCGGAAAAAACATCCGTATTTACGCTAAAATTAAGGATCCCGCAATGGAGTAAAAAGAACATATTAAAAGTCAATGGGAAAGAGGTTGAGTGCACTGCGGGGTCTTATGTATCCATAAAACGGGAATGGAAGAAAAATGACAGGGTGACGCTGGAACTTGATCTCAGAGGGAGGATCATCAGGGCACCAAGCGGTGCGCCGCAGCAGGCAATTATGAGGGGGCCGGTAGTGCTTGCACTTGACAATCGCCTGGTTCCCGAACAAACCAGTACAGCCTGGCTCATTGCCCAGCCCTATCAATTTGAAAATCTGATCTCGAAAGATGGTAAAGGTTATGTATTGCCTAAACATAATTTTCCTCCGGCCGGAGAACAGGGATACATTGACCTGAAACCGGTACCATCGCCGGATCAGGATATCCGAATGGCTTTTGAAGCCTCTTTATTTGTTCGCCCGGTGCATTTTCTTGCACATCATGAGAAAAAAGTAATTTTTTGCGATCTTGCCTCTGCGGGCAATAAATGGAGTCCTGATAATTTATACAGGGTCTGGTTGCCACAGCCTATATTTATGGGAAATATGTATCCCAAAGGCGCAGGACAGGTTTTAGTCAACAGTAAAAACAGGCCGGTTGTTCCTAAATACATACAGGAGGCGATAAATACTAAATAGTAAGGATGAAATACTTTTCTTTTTTTAAATCAATAGCAGTTCTTGTTCTTATTACCAATTGCGGGTGTGCTTTTGCGCAGGCGGACAGTGCGACTTATTTAACAGACATTAAAACTGAACTGAAAAAAGAATGGCCAAAGAACAGAACCATAAACCTGGTCTTTCACGGACATTCGGTGCCCTCAGGCTATTTTAAAACACCGGTTGTCAATTCGCTTCAGGCTTATCCCTTTCTTGTGTTTAAACAAGTAAAAGAGCGATATCCGTATGCTGTTGTAAATGTTATAGTCACCGCGATTGGAGGCGAGAACTCAGTGAACGGAGAAAAGAGATTTAATGATGACGTGCTGACCCATAAGCCGGATGTTCTGTTTATCGATTATGCATTGAACGATAAAGGTTTAGGAATCGAAAAATCAACAGCTGCCCTGCGTAAAATGATAGATGCCGCATTAAAAAAAGGAATCAAAATAATCCTGCTTACGCCATCGCCTCACCAAAGCTATAACATTCTGGATCCGGAGAATCCCTACGTGACCTATCAAAAAGAAATCATTGCCCTGGCCAAAGAATACCATATCGGATTAACAGACAGCTACGCGCTGTTTAAAGAAAAAATTGCTGCTGGTCACCCTGTTACTGAATTCATGTCGCAGGTTAACCATCCAAATGAAGCCGGCCATGCCATTATCGCGAAAGGTATTTTGAAATGGTTTTAGTGATCCTATAAAATAATACTACAATCATAGAGGAAACTATTATTTCCGCAGGATCTGTCTGAATTATCTTTGATGTACGTTCACAATTTTATTTATGTTCAGCAGACCAACGACTATCAAAATTTTTAATTATTTCTTTTTCTTACTGGGAAGCTGTGCGCTGCTGTCTTTTCAGGCATCACCGGAATATTCCCGAACTACGGGAAACCTCGCAGATACGCCAAAAGTTTTATTTGACCATAAAACTTATAAAGACTTTTCCAAAGGCACGCTTTCTGACTTTGGAGCTAATCTGTACGTTTCACAAAAAGGGAATATCCAGTTCATAAACCTTTTTGACCTCAATGCTGATGGATTTCCGGAAGTGGTCATTAACAATGACCATAACCACTATGAAACTCCGGACCTGCTGATCTACCACAACCGTAAACCAAATGGATTGCGATCGCTCATCAATGCACAACAACAGGATGCCCCCGCATTCCAGAATTTCAGATGGATGATGGAGAGCCTGGGCTCAATAGCCAGGCTTCCCGCAGAAGGCGGAGGAAAATCCCTCGTTGCAGATCTTAATAAAGACGGGTATAAGGACCTGATCTTTACCAATTTTATACATGGCTCAACACTTCAAAATTTGCCTGCCTATATTTATTGGGGTGGTTCTGATGGACTGAACCCTTTAAGACGGTCGCTCTTAAGTGGCGACAGGGCCAGTTCTGTGGCGGTCGGCGATCTGAATGGTGATGGTTTAGATGACATTGTGCTGTCCAATTTAGGACGTGAACATTTGTCTGCAGAAACTCCGGGATTTTCGCACAGTGCATTGGCAAAAAAAGCCGGGGACCGGGAAAAAGTATCGTACGTTTATATGCAAACCGAAAATGGTTTTTCCGAAAGCAGTTTAGAAAAAATCCCGACCCAGTTTGCGCTGGATGTAAAGATTGCTGACCTTGATCACAACGGACAGAATTGTATGGTTTTTCTGGAAACAGGTGAGCCGGGGGCATTGCGGATCTACCGCCGGAAAGAAGGCAAATGGAAAATGTCCGAATTGCTCCCAGTAATAGCGCCGAAGTCACCTTACATCGGCAAAAAGATTAACCGGGAAATTTTGGTAAAGGACCTGAACGGAGATGGTTATCCGGATATTTTTGCGCCTTCAAATGGCAAGAGTTCCGAAATATTCTGGAGTGATAAGGGCAGTTTTTCTGTAAAAAGCCGTACGGTGCTGGATAGTGAAAATGCTTTTAGTGCAGATGCCGGAGATTTAAATAAAGATGGTTTCGCGGATTTGGTGGTAGCAAACTTTTCTGCTTTGGACGCAAAGGATAAACAGAATTTTGAGACAAATTCCTATATATGGTGGGGAAGTAAAACAGGCTTCAGCAACACCAGGAAAACAGCCTTGCCTACCTTAGGCGCTACCTGTGTGCGGCTGGCCGATGTCAACAATACCGGCAACCTTGATATACTTTTCGCACAGCACCGGGACAATAAAACATACGATGTACCCAGTTATATTTATTTAAACTCAGGTAAGGGATTTTCGGCCGAAGGCAGAACTGAACTGCAGGGATTCGGCACGATCAGTGTCATTGCAGACGATCTTTTGGGCAATGGGGTCAAAGATGTTTTGCTGATCAGCAGCATCAGCGGGAAAGCCAGTTATTCGGGCGTAGAAGACGGCCCGGGAAATGAAGGCATTTCCGAAGAAGGATTGCCCATGTACATTTATCGCGGCAATGCCGGCAAATTATACAATTCTGCCAATTTGACCCGTGTGCCTATTTCGGCTCCGGAGACCAATATTGCCTTTGCAGATCTCGAGGACAATGGTAAGGCAGCATTGATCAACCTCAGGGCCGGCGGTTACCGGCTTTCCATCCGCTACGACATTTACAATTATCCTAAAAGCAATGAGATCACCGAAATCCCGGTGCCTTTCCGGGCAAACTCGGTAAACGTCGCCGATTTTAATAAAGACGGGATCCTTGACCTGTTTGTTTCACCTATAAATGGTCCTCAGGGGATGTTGTTGTTTGGGGAGGGAAACCGAAAATACAGAACCCGGCTTTTCGACTTTAAGCATCAGGCCTACTCCTGTGCGGTCGGCGATTTAAACAATGATGGTCTTTTGGACGCGGTTACCGCCAGCCATCAGGAGATCAGTATCCTTTTTGGCAGCAATTCAGGAGGTCAGTTCCATTTCCTGGAACCTAAAATCGTTAAAACAGATGTTTTAACCACCAGAGTATCTATGGCGGATTTTAACGGAGATGGCTGGCTGGACATTTTAAGTGAAAATCTTCAAAATGACATGACCAAATCTTATGACATAGAATCATGGGTACTCGTTAACAAAAAGGGTGCATTTTCTCTGGCAGACAAACGGTCCTTTCATACTTTTGGTGCCAATGGCGGGACTGTGGCCAGGCTTAAGGACGATAAACTGAGTGTAGTAGTTTCTAACTATCACGCTGATATCTCCCGACGCACAGGTGTATTCGTTTTACAGCCTGATAAAGACGGATTTCCCTCGGATGCCAATAGGGTTAGTTTGCCTGCTTATTCCTCAGGCGCCAATCTTGTTTTGGATTTTAATGGCGACGGTTACCAGGATATCATTGTATACAATCATACTGGTGCGGATGTATATAACGGAAGCCTGACCCCGACGGGCGGCATGCATGGCTTTGGCTCGACGATCTATTGGGGAGATGAAAAAGGATATTCCTTAAATAATTCATCACATATGCCAAGTTTCGGTCCGCACTCCAGGATCAGTGCCGATCCGGGGAGCATTTCCAGAAGAGACCCTTATGAAACCTTTACTTCTGATAAGATCGTTAATAATAGCGACGGAGAAAATTTTCAGTTCATCCTGACCGGGCGTTTTAATGAAAAGCAATATGTTAGTCCGGAAATTTTGCTGATCAGCAGCTCCGGAAAGGAGGTGACTGCAACGCTGAAGTCAGTTTCAGACGGCCCCGGTACGATGAAATATTCGGTCAGCATTCCAAAAGGACAAGCATTCAGGTATAAACTGAAGATGAACAGTTCCAACTCCGGTAACGGGCCTGTCGTCTCCCGAGTAAAAATGGAAGCTATAGCAGCTAATTAATTGAAATACGATATACACACATCATGAAGAAGATACTGTTAATGATAACTTTTAGCCTCGTCCTGTTTGGATGCGGCATTTTTAAACACGCTCAGGTAGTTAAAGAGAAAAGTGTATCATCACCGTCAGGATTAAAATCATTTCTGGATGGCATACCGGTTTATAAAGCCGCCAGTATAAACTATGCGCGAAATGACGGACCTGCGCTTGCTATAAAATTTGAAGAGCCGGTTACAGTAGGAGTTGCCTCGAAACCGGAGAAATGGGGATATTTTCAGTTCCCGAATGTCAGGCGTAAACTTGATGGCTCGATACAGGTGAAATGGAATATGACCATAGATGCGATTGAAGCCTATGGTATAGACAATTCGGGAACCGCAAGCTCTGCTGATGGCGGTAAAACATGGAAAGCACAGGAAAAAGAAGAAGCTACCGGAGGGATTTTGCTGCCTAATGGAGATCGCATTGAGATCGTTACCCCTAAGCCGATCAAGGTGGAGGACCTTAAGCTTCCGAAACCTGTTGGAACAGGAATAGAGAATTACAGGAAATCGGGCTTCACTTTTTACAGGCTCCATGATCTGCCGGATAGTCGTCAGGGAGTATACATGAAGCGAATGAAGAAAGGAGAAACGGAATGGAAACCAGAAAAGGCTGCCCTATTTGACCCCGATGCCGCACGTTACAGTCTGGCCGGACTG
>NZ_DATHGC010000410.1:0-3249 GCF_035317785.1 Pedobacter sp.
CGGGTTACTGTCCAGGAAAAATACCGCAGCCACTTCGCCTCTGTTCATCTCATTGATGAACTCCGCAAATTCCGCGTCATTTCCTGCATAGCGTTTGTTAGGATTGTCCAGATCAATTGTGGTACCGTAACTGCCGATCGCTGAGTTGATCGCGTTTACCAAAATCTGTGTAGACACATCATTCGATCCGCAAACCACTACTGACTTTCCTTTATTTTGTACTAATTCTTTAGCTACTAACTTTAATGCTTTATCCGCAGTCACATTATTACCTAAAGTACCACCGGCCAGATTTGCACCAGTGATCGCATTGTATAAGGTAATCAGCGCCGGGCCTTCTTCTGATAATTTTACCGGAATGCGGGTATCCGCATTGGTACCTGTCATGCTCATGCCAGCTTCAAACTGAAAATGGCGGGACATTTTGCCCTGGCTTAATGATTTCTGGTTCCTGTTGGAAACGTATTGTGCCGTAAATTCTTCCCCGCTGATCCAGGTGCCCAAGAAATCTGCACCAAAACTTACGATGAGGTCAGCTTTATCGAAGTTGTATTTTGGAACAACAGCCTTACCAAAGCTGTTTTCATTTGCTTTAATGATACCGGTATAAGAAACTGCATCATACTGAACATGCTTGGTTGTCGGGTAAGCAGCAGTAAAATCAGCAATGACTGCTTTAGTCGAAGGGCTGTTCACAGACGAAGAGACGATACGGATCTTTTTACCCGAAGCCTGTGCTTTACTCAGCTCAGCCTGTACAAATTTATCAATCTCTGCCCAATTGCTTTTAGCTAAGCCATTGGCTCCGTCTTTCTTCACCGGATACTGAAGTTTTGAAACATCATACAGATCTAAAACTGAAGCCTGTGCCTGTGCATCTGTACCCTGAAAAAAGCCACCTGCATTGGGATTCGGTTCAATCTTGATTGGTCTCCCCTCCCTTGTTTTTACCAATACACTCTGGCCGTTAAAACTTGAAACATAATAGTTCGGAATGCCCGGGACTACTTCTTCAGGTTTAATCAGGTAAGGAATTGATTTATGAATAGGAGCAGTCTGACAAGCAGCCAGCGTAACCGCACCTAACCCAAAGCCCAAAGCCTTTAAAAAGTCGCGGCGCGGAGTTACTGTACTTAACCCTGCTTCATTTAAAACATCTTCAATTGGAAGTGGCTCAGCAAATTCGTTCTTGTTGTTTTCAACAAAATCCGGAGTGTTTTTATACTCTTCTAAGCCTTTCCAGTATTTTTTATTGCTTTCCATTTAAGCTATATTACTGTTTATCGAACGTTCTTTTTATTAAACTCTAATTAATAGTGGCACTTACCACACTCTATACCACCCAAAGCAGCCGGTGTAATTTTCTCCCCTTTTTTGATTTTCTCATGTGCTGCTATGATCTTGTCATAAAACGCATTCCCTTTCACTTCAAGCTTAGTGTCGTTGTGGCAGTTGATGCACCATTTCATGGTTAGCGGAGAGAACTGGTAAATCTCTTCCATGGTATTTACCGGACCATGGCAGGCAAAACATACCGGCTCATTTGGCTTCAGACCTTTTTCTTTCCTGATGGCTTCCTCACCAACAACTACGTGTTGTGAGTGGTTGAAATAAGCAAAGTCAGGCAGGTTATGAACACGTACCCATTCAATAGGTTTCTCTTTTGTTTTATCATAGGTCATGGTAGCAGGATCATAACCTAAAGCATTATAGATCTTCTGGATTTCAGGAGAAACTTCGCCGTCATACTTTTCAGTCGCCTGAACAGCTTTGTGACAGTTCATACAAACGTTAGCCGACGGAATCGTTGCATTTTTTGATTTGAATGCTCCTGCATGGCAGTATTGACAATCGATCTGGTTGATCCCCGCATGAAGCTCATGGGAGAACTTGATCGGCTGCGATGGCTGATAACCTGTATGCACACCTGTATTCCACATACCCATCCAGCCATACGACCCAAGGGCAGTGATCAGACACAATATGAAGAAGAATACAAATTTCTTGTTCTTAAACATTTTTCTGGTGCTGTCAGCAAAAGAAACGTTCTCTTCTTCCGGCAATACGACACCTTGTTTTTGAAGGATAAGGCGCTCCAGCATTTTGATAGCGCGGCCCAGTACCACCAATACCACTATAGAAAGAATGATGATCGCAACTACACCGGCGATTGAAAAGTCAGATACACCTTCGGACGTCCCTGCCGAAGCACCACCAGCGCCGCCTGCCGCATCCGCTTTCTTAGGCTCACCTGCTTTGGCATAAGCAATAATGTTTTTAATCTGCTCATCAGTTAAACGCGGAAAAGCAGTCATCTCGGCGGGAGAGAATTTAGAAGCTTCTATAGCTTCTTTGTCTCCGGCATCAACTAAAGCTTTCCAGTTTTTGATCCATTTAATGGCAAAAGCTTCATCCAGTTCGGTCAATTTAGGTGTCAATGCCGGACCGGTACTATTACTGGTTAACTGGTGACATGAAGCGCAATTATCCTTAAATAACTTACGGCCCTCCACTACATCTTGTGCCTGTGTTGCAGAAATGGTTAGAACAGAAAGAGCCGCAAACATAAATGCAGACTTCCAAACTCTCCTAACGATCAATGAGATATCCCTCATAATGAGTATTTTATACTATTTTTTAAAAAACTTAATAAACGGAATTGATGTTTAAACTCTGGTCCTTCACCAAAACGTCCACAAAAGTAAAATTTATTGTCTTACCAATGACAAAGAAATGACAGTAAATACAATTTATAATCAATCTAAATAGTTCGTTTAATATGCTTTAAACGAAGAAAATCAGCAATTTTTTCGTAATTGCTGATTCTCATTTATGGCCAAGTTCCGGAGTACACTTGTTAATTTAAATTACATTTTTAATATCCAGGCAAACATTAGCGGAGCTACGATTGTTGCGTCCGATTCTACAATAAACTTTGGCGTATGAATATCCAGTTTTCCCCAGGTGATCTTCTCATTGGGCACTGCGCCTGAATAAGATCCGTAAGAAGTGGTTGAATCTGAGATCTGACAGAAATAGCTCCAGAACGGAATGTTTTCCATTTCCATATCCTGATAAAGCATCGGTACAACGCAAATTGGAAAATCTCCTGCTATGCCGCCGCCGATCTGAAAAAAGCCTATTCCTTTACCCGAACTGTTGTTGATGTACCAGTCGGCAAGCCAGCCCATGTATTCGATACCACTCTTCATAGTTGTGGCTTTTATTTCAGATTTCATCACATAAGAA
>NZ_DATHGC010000411.1:0-2998 GCF_035317785.1 Pedobacter sp.
ATCTTATCTTTATCCGCATTAACAACGATTTCATCACAGTCCTGCAGCCTGATCTTATGTTTTGTGGTCAGGAACTGTGCATCGCCCGAGACTTCTTTGATCAGGGGATGTAATTCAAATGTCTCCTTGTCGATCAGTATTTTTCCTTCTTCCAGTCTGGCCAGGTTCAGGAAATCCTGGATCATCGTTTTCATCTTTTTGGCCTGCGTCTCCGTTCTGGCCAGTGCATTGGCAGTAAACTCGTTTCCTTCTTTTACTGACCTGGCCATCAGTACCTGGAGGTAAGAGATGATCGAGGTCAGCGGTGTTTTCAGCTCATGGCTTACCATCGCCACAAAATCATGCTTACGCTGTTCCTCCTGCTTTTTTTCAGTGATGTCCCTTGCTATTTTAGACAGGCCGATGATGTTTCCAAGTTCATTCTTAACGGGTGAAATGGTGAGAGATACATCCAGTAAACTGCCATCCTTTTTGACCCTTTTTGTTTCAAAATGTTCCACGCGCTCGCCTTTCCTTAGCCTGGAAAGGATTCGCGGCTCCTCTTCCTGCCGGTCTGCGGGGATCAGCTTCAGTATGGATTGCCCGATCATTTCCTCGGCACTATACCCAAAAGTTCTTTCTGCCGAATCGTTCCAGCTGGTAATGATGCCCTCCAGGGTTTTACTGATGATCGCGTCATCTGTGGAGTCAATAATGGCGGCCAGCTTGGCACTTTTTTCTTCGGCTTCTTTGAGATCTGTGATGTCCACGACAGTTCCGATAAATCGTTTGGCCTGACCGTCATCGTTAAAATTTACCATTCCCTGTACCCTGATCCATCTCGTCAGGCGGTCATTAACCCGCAGTATTCTGTAAATAATATCATAACTCCCGTCACTATCCCTGGCTATCGATTTTTGTATGGCTTGCTGTACACGCTCACGATCCTCCGGATGAATATGATCAGAAAACACTTCGAAAGTCACCGGCTGATCAAGAGGCAGGCCATAGATGCGCTTGCATTCATCAGACCAGTACAGCTCGCCGCTTACCGGGCTCCAGTCCCAGGTACCCAGGTTTGTAGATCTTATAGCCATTTTTAGCCTGGCTTCACTTTCTTCGAGCTCATCTAAAAGCCCGGATTTCCTTGTTGCTTCCTCCGTCAGCGGCGTAATGTCACGTGTAAAACAGCGGGTGTGGATAAATTTGCCGTCCTTTCTTAAAACATTTGAACTGATGAGCACATGCCTGATGCTTCCGTCCTTGCGCCTGAGTTTTGCAGGGTAATTGTGTAGTGTTTCATTATTGACCAGACGGCTCAGTATCTCCCGGATCGTCTCCTGATCAGCATGAAAAGTACTGATATCAACTCCTATATATTCTTCCCTGGTATAGCCCAGCATGTCAAGCTCTGCCTGATTCGCCCATATGACAATGCCGTTGCTATCCACCCAATGCAGTGGCACAGCTGCATTTTCAAGAAAATCGCTGAGCTCTTCTACACGGGATCTGAGTTCAATATTTTCTCTTTCGTACCGGGCAAGCCTCTCCTGCATGCCGTTTAAATTTTCCATAGTTTTATATAGCAGACCAAGACCCCGCTATTCAGCGGCTTTCAGAAAGGAAATATAAACAATTTAATATAAAATAGGTTTTTCATTTACAGACCTGCATCCAAATTATCGGCCGCAGTCAGAAACCCGCTGGTCTGGCTTTAATTATGGATGTCTTTTAATTTAGGTTTTTGTCCTGAAAATTTAGAAATTGCAGGATAACATCCCTGAATACCTAAATTAATGCAAAATGAGAAAATCCTGGATAATTTTATTGTTTATGCTGACAGCCCTTTCTACCAAAGCCCAAAAATACGAAGCCAGCTGGAGTTCGTTAAACCAAAGGAAAATACCCGGATGGTTTCACCAGGACAAGTTTGGGATCTTTATCCACTGGGGTGTATACGCCGTACCTGCGTATGCGCCGGTCATCGCAAACAGCGGCGACAGCTATTCAGAATGGTACTGGTACCGTATTCAGAACAAGCAAAAGAACTTTACCGACTTTCACAATAAAAACTTTGGTGCTGCTTTTTCCTATCCCCAGTTCGAAAAGCAATTTAAGGCCGAACTTTACGATCCCAAACAATGGGCTGATGTTTTTAAAAAGTCAGGCGCCAAATATGTCGTGCTCACCTCCAAACACCATGAAGGCTATGCGCTTTGGGACAGCAAAGAGGCTGATAAAAGCTGGGGCAGACCCTGGAGTGCAGTGTCCGGTACGCCAAAACGCGACCTTCTCGGCGATCTGACCAATGCCGTACGGAATGCAGGACTGAAAATGGGCTACTATTATTCTTTGTACGAATGGTACAATCCACTCTGGCAAAAAGATAAGAAAAAATACGTAACCGAACACCTGTTTCCCCAGTTTAAAGACCTGGTAACACGCTATAAACCGTCCGTAATTTTTTCTGATGGCGAATGGGATCTCAAGGACAGCGAGTGGAAAAGCCCTGAATTGCTGGCCTGGCTGTACAACGAGTCACCTGTGGCCCGGGATGTTGTAGTAAATGACCGGTGGGGAAGCAACACCAGGGAGAAAAATACGGCATCGACCTATACCACCTCCGAGTACGGAAGCGGGATGGATCCCAATGTGATCTGGGAAGAAAGCCGTGGTATCGGTCATTCCTACGGATATAACCGCAATGAAAAGCTGGAAGACTATAAAAACAGTCACGATCTGATACTGGCGCTGGTCGATATTGTTTCCCGCGGGGGCAACCTGTTGCTGGATATAGGGCCAACCGCAGACGGACGCATTCCGGTCATCATGCAGCAGCGGCTGACAGACATCGGCAGCTGGCTGCAGGTAAACGGAGAAGCCATCTATGGCACTGAGGCATATGGCCAGTCCTACCAGTGGAGCGAAGGCAAAAAACCTGAAAAGAAAGGCAAGAGTTACATGGCTGGCTTTGACATCGCTGCCATGGTAAAACCGCAGACAGGTATGGCCCATGTGG
>NZ_DATHGC010000412.1:0-14006 GCF_035317785.1 Pedobacter sp.
CAGCTGGTCGAGGATCGAGGCCACGGGACTTAAATAACTAAAGACCAGATCAAAATAATCCGAAGCCTGGCTTGCAGAGATCAAAGCCCTTGGGTAATCTATGGTTTCCAGGTTGTACAGGGCTGGGTACATCGCCCCGCCCTTATTCTTATTTACGGTATTTATTTTAATCAGGTCAGCGGCAGAGATCAGCAGCTTTCTCACCGTAAAAGTCTTCTCTATACCCAGGTCATCGCAGCTTTTGCCCAGGCAGCTTTTCAGGTCTTTTGTAGCCGCCTCCAGGAACAGTACCACCACATAATTGCCCGCAGTGATTACAGCATCGATTAACTTGGCACCCAGAAGCGCTGCATTTTCCGCTTTTACCAGTTCATAGAGCTTTACCCGGTTGCCCGTACTGTCATTAAAATATGGATAGTCCATTCCATCCGGATATACATATTCCTTATAATGGGTAAGTTCACAATCGCCCAGGGAAATTAAAAACCCCCATGAAGATACCCCCACACCTTTGGTGATGTGGTATACATTACCTGTCCTGCTGGCTTCAAGTCCGCAGGCAATACCCCTCCCTATCAGACGAATTCTGGTCAATCGGCTCTCCTGAAACAAAAAATCCTGCATGGTATTCAGCTGCCCGGCAGTAAGGACCTGATTTTCTTCAAATACCGTTGTTTTATTAATGAGTTCCATAAGTCAATTGATTAAAAAATGCCAATGTTAGTTTGATTGAGTATAAGTGTATTCTTTTGCACATCGTCTTCATCGCAGCTGTGCAGTTTGCCCGAAGGATAGACGCTCCGGAGGTTTTGCGTGATCTCTATGAATTCTTTTAGCGCCTTGATCCTTTCCGGATCATCAACAGGAAGCGTGTTGGATTGGATCAGCCAGTATTTACAGGCCTTTTCAAACAAGTCCATATGCAAAGGGCTGACCCAGCAGACATTTAAAGCCACGTGCGCCGGGGTTTCTTCCCTTAATGTTTTTTCTATAAAATTCCTGAAGTTCCTGTCCCTGAACCGGTCGGGCCAGTAGGGCAAAATTGCAGTCATTACAAAACTATAGGTGTCGGTTATTTTACATTGCTCGCAGTCCACATCTGTATGGATGTCGAGCAATTTGTCGAAGGCCGTTTTTGGGCGAAGCAGCAGATGCTCAATTAAATGCATTCCTTCACGTTCGATAAAGATCTTATTGATAAAGGCCACCATATCAGAAACTGCTGCCTTTTCCATTCCTGCCCTGATGATGATGGTTTTGGCAGACAAGCTCTTAATGCCAAAAGTCTTGGTATAGCTGATTTGTTCCGGAGCAAATGGCTTATCCAGTAAGACGTTGGAAACGATCAGCGTTTTGCCACCGGAAAAACTGATGCTCAGGATATTGAAGTACTGGAGATCACCGGAAACCCGCTTTAAGGACAATTCGTCGCCTGCCCTCAGACGGTCAGTCAGATCAGTACCATTTATAGTGATTTCTCTCCGGTTTGCAGCTACACTGCAGGCAAATGTTTCGTCAAAAACTACTTTGCCATCCGGATAGTTGCTGGGTAAGGTTTCGTTTACCTCAATCTTAATGTTAGGCCCAACCGCTACAGTATTATTGACCGTATATACCCCATTATTGGAAATGGAATCCCTAATCATCACATTGGCCGGCACAGCATCCTCTATCCTTTCTGCCAGTGGTTTATTGTAATTCTTGCCCTGGTGCTTGCCTATCGTATTTCCGTAGACATCAAATATTTCAAAATGATAATTTGGATCGGCAACGACTACATTTTCCGGATCGAAGCGGTAATAATCTTCATCCGAAGCAAACCTGAGGAAGTTCCAGATCAGGTTTAATCGTGTATTCTTCTTAATTTCTGCCGCATTTGCCCCTTTTTGCTCCGGCCCTTCCAGTTCACCCGTTATGATCACTTTTCGGGTGGAATCCTGCGCAGGCTTGTCAAACAACTTGTAGCTGATCTTGTGCAAATGAGGCGTAGTGGTATTGTCGATGGTATGTGTAGATACCGTAAAATAGTTTTCAATCGGCGGAGCCAGGTTTTTTCTGCTGGCCAAAATCTGTGTTTGCAGTTCATTCAGACAAAGCGCCTGATGTTCGCTGATCATGGTTGTCGCAGCGGCTTCTGTCAAGTTGGTGCTTTTGCTCAATGCGACCAAATTCTGCTGTAAACCATCGCCATAAATTGCGATCTGAAATTTACCGGCCGAAGTACCCGGGATCAGTTTATAATTTTTGAGCAGCGCACCTGCGCTCACCAATTGTTCGACCCCCGCCTTTGCTTCATTTTTGCTTTTAAAAGGCAGTATGTTCTTAAAATATAGCTTTGTAATGATCTTGGTCTCAAAGCCCCATTTCCCCGCTGTTTCGCTAATGATAAACTCTTTTGAGAACAGCAGCTCATCTGCCTTTCTGGGATCAATACCTAATAGCATAGACGTTCTCTTCTCAAAGCCTGATACATTCCGGTAATACCAGTTCAAAGCATGTCTGTAGTTAAAAGCCTTTCCCCGGTTACTGCTGATTTCGGGATATGCGTTGAGAAATGCCAATTTATCCTTGATCAGTTCCGCACCGGCTTTTTGGCCGTCAATGGTATAGGCGATGATGGCATAGTCACTGAACTGTTCGCAAAAACGGGCCAGTAAATGATCTAAAAACCGGTTTTTTCTTTTCTCAAAATCAGACTTAGACTCCGTAATGCCTTGCAGGCTAACTCCATAATCGTTGTCAAACAGTTTCAGGTCATCCCCGTTCGGCACAATCTCCGCTACATCCGCATCCCCCAGAAGTGATTCGCTGAAATAGGTTTTGTTCAGCAGCGGCTGTCCATAGATATCCAGCTCCTGGTTCAGGCTAAACAGGGATTTTAAACCATTCACCTGCTGCAGGTAATTGTAGAGCAGCTGATCGAAGAAGGAAAGAAATCCTTTGAACTGTTTGGCATTGGTAATTCTTTCCGAACGCTCCGGCTCTGTAACCGGCAAATTGGGAATGCCCTGAGAACCCACCCCATAGACCAAGGGAAAATCTTCCTGGACTGAGGTATAGTCTGTTGTTTCCCGCCATTGCCCCTTTGGTACCGGCTGGTCCAGAATTGGGTTAGACGGGTAACGTTTTTGTGCTGTGATGCTCAGTGTGTTAAAAATGAGGTCCATATCCTCTTCATCAAAAGAAAATGGCAGGTCACTTTTATAAAATGATAACTTGGAAAGTTTTGTGGACAGTCTTGGAACATAGAGCTGGTCAATGGCCAGGCTCATGCACCATTTCACGCTTTTCTGGGTAATACTTCCGTCATTGTCTTCCGGAAAATTTGCGATCTGCAGGCCGCTGACAGATTTGACGGGTTTCTGTCCGTCGATTTCCACATCCATGATCAGCCGGATCAGGTCGCTCGTCCTGATGTTACATTTTTGTGCCGAGGCTTCCAGTTCATCGTCGTCAATAAAGCCATGTTCCAATGCCGGCCCGTCAAAGATCTCTTCTGTGCTCTTGCCTTTATCTTTCATCTGGGGCAAGCTGTAGAAGTAGACGTCGGGCGAAAGAAATTTGGAAACCGCATAATAAATGTGTGCTGCAACCGTCGCCGGATCGGCAAAAGGATCAATTTCAATATCCCCGCAGATTGCAATTTCCTCCACACGGAGTGCTTTAATATTCAAATAGTCCTCACAGAGCGGGCGGTTGTTGTGCAGGCGGTCCTCAGCTTTTTTAATGATGGTTTTTACAATGGCCATCTTACGTTTGTATTGTGCCAAAAGACTGTCAGCCGCGGTAAACAGGAATGCATTTAACTCCGCATCGATCAAATTCAGATCAGGAATGGCAACAGGAACACCACCGATCTTTTTAATCCCGGCAAGCGTGATCTGGTTGTCAGTTGTATCGGTATCCTCCAGCGTATAGCCGGCAGGCAATTCATCAAATTCTACTTCCAGTGCTTCAATATGGGTGATGATGCTGCTGTCGTCGTCAAAATCTACCGCGGGGTCATCCCAGCGGGGAAAATGAATGTTGATCCTGATCTCTACCCCGTCCAGATGAGGATCAGAGAAGTTGTTGATGATATATAAGCCATCTAAAGCATTGGAATTCAGATCTCCATGAACGACTGAGCTATCAAACTCCAATAAGAAGTTGTACAGACCTCTAACAAAGAAACCTGCAGGATCTGTGACAGTAGGCGTATAGGAAAGTTTGTCTGCAACATAGTCCGCAAACAGTTTTTTCTCGGCATCAGCAGCCAGCAGCAGCCATGCGTTTTTGATCCCCAGTATTTCATGGGTATCCTCCGTTTCCACGGCAACATCCATCAGCAGTTTTCTGAAATCTTTGAGCGTGACCGGTGCGTTGTGCAGAATTTCCCGGGGGGTATAAAAGTTCTTAAAATCAACATCCTTTTCATCTGCGTCATTGGGGTTATTGGCCAGCAGGTCCTGTATGTCAAAAGTAAGCCGGTAACCAAGGTCAGTTATCGCGTAGCACAATGCTTCGAGTGTGGTAACTCCCGGATCGTGCAGGTTGTAATCGGTCCATACCTCTTTACTGAGGTCCTGAACCCTTGCCAGACCTAATTCCCGCAGTTTATCAAACTGCAGGCTCAGCTGTTCCGGCGTTTCTTTCAATATGGTTTTTAGTTCGCTCATGAGTTACAACCGCATTCGTTTACAGGAGATGTATTTTCATTTGTTTTTACCACGTTGTCATCGCAGTCGCCGCAGTCACAATCCGGGTTTCCGCCGCCAGGCAGGTCATTTATATTGAGGATATTGTGACTGGTATAAGAGGTCAGGATACTCGCCGCTGTCGCCGTTTCAGCACGGTCCAGGTCTTTGGTGGAAATGTCTTCCAACCCTGCTGGCCTGAAAAGGTACATTTTGAAGCAGGTCACGTAATCCACATATTTCAGTTTTTCCAGCTGGTAGATCAGTGTTGATTTTTCTATTTTACCCCCAAACTCAAGCTGTATGCTGCTGTTGCTGATCCATGGTGCCAAAAGGGATTTGATCTTTTGCTGAAGCTGTTCCATATAGATGTTCTCTTCATAACCGTCTCGCAGTTTGACATGAAAATCAAGCTTGATCTCTTCAAAAATTGGATTTTGAACATTCACTGCAGCAAATGCAGAATTTGATTTGGTGATGTATGACCTGATCTCCTCGAGTGTATTTTTCGACACTTTAGGCTTCAGCGGATTTGGTGCATTAGAGATGCTGATGTCAGGCACTGCAATGATCGCTACCGAGCCAGGAGATAATGAGTTATAAGTGCTTACCGTCCCGTTATAATAGGTATGGTTGATGCATTTAACGGTATACACTCCGGGAAATTTCGCCAGGATCAACCGTTCATAATCCCACAGGGTAATGGCCCTGTTCTTATGCCTTAACCTTTCACTCACCCGCAGGTAATATTCATTCCCCTGCTCCGCCGGTTTGCCATTGACGGATGCATAAGGCTGCGCAATCTTTTTGATGGCGGCGTCCGGTTCTTTCAGCTTGGAAATGGTGCCTGCCGGTATCGATACCTGTTCCGGCACGACATCGTCATAGCAGAAAAACGCGGCCTCACAGGCCTGTGCATCAATAGAAATGATATCGCAAACTGCCATCGCATGGTTTTCCACAGCTGCGCGCAGCCAGATGAGGCCTGACGGCAAGCATGTATTGTCATGGGTAGCCGTTTTAGGGATCTGAAGGGTCACAATCCCGCTGGTCAGCAGGCCATTGGTCTGTTCCCTTAATATTTCCGGTTTTTTAAACTCCTTCCAGACGTTTTTTTCCAGGTAAGCCCATTTCACTATAGCTTTTTCTATATCGGGATCTGAGCTCCCCTCACTGACCATAAACAGCAGACTGATGTTTTGTGCAACCACAGCATCGCTAAGCCCAATGTATAATTCGCCTTCATATGCCCTTATGGGAAGCAGGGTGACCAGTTCATGGGTATAGGGGTGAATTTCAGCAGGACCAAACGGCTCCAGACCGAAGAATTCATGTACCCTGCTGTTATAATGTGCCTGGTCAGCTGCTGCGGCCGACAGGTCTATGGTCGCCGTACAGGTATAATCCAGGCTCAGATTTTGGATCAAAGGAGTATACGGTGCGTTTGGCAGTTCTATTTTTGTGGGGTCATCTATCCCGTTTAGAATGGCGCGGCTGTAAGCCAGCTGATAATCTGCGTGGCCAAATCTTCCGTCAGTAAACTTGAGTTTCAGGAATCCCCGCTCGGTGTCCAGGGTATAACCCTCACCGGCATTGGTCCCATAGTCGGCATTAAGGTCATCCGGAACGGTAAGGACTTCACTGAATACAGCTTTTGGCGCCTGAACATTATCCGTACCAAAGAGATTTACTTTTGATGGCGTAAGCGGCGGCAATGGAATCCAGTTCCGGTGATATAAATAGGACACCTCAGCTTTAAAACTAGAGTTATATACATAATTGCTGGCAAGCAGGGTATAGACTGGAGAATCAAAAATACCCGTATACAAAACCATACTGGTATCCTCAGCAAGCGATTCCTTCTTAGATGATTCCTTTGATTTTTTCTCCGTAAGGCCTAGTTTTTCTGCTTTATACGTATTCAGATCTAAAATAACCGCATAAAAATCGCTGGCAGTCACATATGCTTTGTAGTAGATATCAAATGAAATTCCCGGCAGGTTCAGAAACTCAAAATTCAGTTTGAGGGAACTCAGATCGTGCTGCAGTACTTCGGTACTGCCGATATAAAAGTTCGCACCGATCGTTGGCGTAGAACCAAAGATCTCCATAGGTTTCGAAGGATCGAGCTTACCCAGGCTGTTCTGCACGAGTAAGTTCTTAACTCCTGTAACCCTAGTGTCAATTTTAACCGAACTCAGCCCGGAATGGGTCAGTGTGCTGTAAACATTCGTGGTCGCCTCAGCTGCCACGGTTATTTTCAGCACCGGATACTTCGTGGTAAATGGTTCAATATGAAGCTTTGGCTGATAATCCACGATCTTCGGTGTGGTCTCTGTAGCCTTAAGTGTCATCACCAGCTGGTTGGTGGCGGTAAATACCACAGACTCCACACTGATTTCAGTCCAGCCTTTTTCAGCACTTACCCAGGCCTTGAATTTTTCTTTGGCAATGATTGGGGAAGGCCCGAAATTTGCAATGCAGTTGATGGTCAGCGTAATGATTCTGACGCCTTCCGCCATCCGGAATAAAGGAGAACTAATGGCAAAGCCAGCAACCGCTTCGCCTCTTTCATCATTCCCGAAAGTGTCCCAGCTGCCATCCGCATTTACCAGATCCCCGCCTGTGCCGTCACCTGAGTTGGCCACCGGTGAAATATAAACCCTGCTTTTTTCATCCTGATCGACCAGTATCGATCTGATCTGGCTCACCTGCGCATGGCTAAAACTAAATTCTGATAATAATTTATAGAACTGCTCCTTTTTATCTTTGTTTTTGCCCGCTTTAAACTGGGTACTATCGTCCAGTATATACTGTGTAATGTGTTTGGCCAGTTGTATGGTCAGGTACACTTTATCGGGTACGGCAGGTTTCTTTTTAAAGCCGAGTACTGTTTCAAAGAAATAATCCAGGTGTTTGGCTGTAAAACCATTCAGGTCCTTTTGCGCAATGGCATACAAGTCTAAGAAAGCATCAAAAAGCCCCAGGTGAGGTTCAGTTGAACCATCCGCCTTGAGTTCTTCAATTTTAAAAACTGTATTCCATTTACCGCTCTTTTCGGTACTGTCAAAATAGTAATAATTGATAAATGCGCTCAGTTTCTCACAGAAATCATAAAGCGCTGCTTTATCCCTTTCATCAATGGCAACAAAAGATGCATCCAAAGCTTTGGGCAAGCGGTTCAAACGGTTTGTGCCGTTTCTTGGAGAATTATTTTTATTGCAGGAGGCGCCCATAATTAAAGATTTGTTGCTTCGTTGAGGTAATAAGGGTATACAATATTGTTGCGGGTATTGGTACTGCGAACGGTGTATTCCACCACCATGTTGATGATACCGTACTCGTGGTTTTTGACGACATCCAGTCTTTCCAGTTTTATCCTGGGTTCATAATAAATGATTGCCCTGCGGATCCTTTCAGTAATTCTGGTCACCAGGGTCACATTTATAGGTTCGAAGATCATGTCATTGATATTGCAGCCATAATCCGCCTGCATCACCCGCTCACCGACGGCCGTTCCAAACAAGATCTCCAGGCTCTGGTTGATGTCCTTTACGTCTGAAACCATGTCCGTAGCAAAGCTATCCGAACCGGTATACCTGGTGATCTTTGGAGGAAATGACCACCCTGTCCCTAAAAAGCTGCTTTCTGTTTCCATATCCTATCCTATTGTTACTGTTGGACAACCTACTACCGCACTCGCACCACAAATACAGGCATCACCGGTTCTTATCGCTGCCTTACCACCAATCATGACGGTCACGCTTCCCATGGGAAAAGGACTGACCGTAGGCTGATGCGCATTGGGCGGCATGGAGCAAACATGGTTATCACCCATCACACAAGCGGGCATACCGCCAATTAAAACTGTCGGCGCTCCCGGACCAATGATCATTCCCCCGTGATTTGTAGAATCTGTTACTCTCGCTGCATTTGGCATAAAACTTAGTTTATATTGACCATACTTCCTTTAATTTTTGTGATCGCAGACGAGCTGATTTCCGCTCCCCCGCTGCCACTCTGTTTGAGCTGCGCATTGGCAGTAGTGGTGACATTGGTACCCTCAATCTTGATGTCCCCAGTGGCTTTTAAAGTAATGTCCGCGGCACTTTCTATATTAATCGAGGAGGATGTCATTTCTATTTTATTGTTGTTTTCATCCTGAATGGTAATGCTGCCCTGGTCTTCATCCAGGGTGATCACATTGCCCTTAGCAGTACTGATCCTAATGATCTTTTTGTCGTCGTCAAATAAAACGGACAGCTCGCTTTTTGTCAGCAATCCCTTTTGTTTATTGTCTTCATCTGCGGTCAGGTGCGGCGGATTGGCGCTGCTGTACAACCGGCCCAGGATCAAAGCATCACGGGGATCATCGTTAATGAAGCCGACAATGACTTCATCTCCTATTTCGGGGTTCCATACCCAGCCGCGTCCGTTGCCTGCATCCATGCTTGCCAGTCTTGCCCAGATTCCGTCCCCGGCATTGTCTACCGTCGGTATTTTTACTTTTATCCGGCTTTCCCCGTCAGGATCTTCATGGATGTTGGTGACCAGGCCGACCTGCAATCCGTTCACGGCAGGGATCATCCCTGTAGCAGGTTTTTCAGCTACATCATCAAACTTATAATTGTGCAGGGTCTTATCCAGGCCGAACTGAACATGGGAATACCAGGCAGCTTCATTGGAATAAGAATGGATCACACCTGTCACCAGACATTTACCGCTAAAGCGCTCGCCGATACCTAAAAGCTCGACGATTATACCCGGTTTTAGCTTATTATCCCCCATGACCCTAAAATTTCCCACAATGCGGTTCAGACGGCTCCTGAACAATTCAGTAGTGGCCATTTTCGCACTCTCTGTACTGGAAACCTTGCCGGAATGGTAATAAGAATTGTCTGCCCAGCCCAGCACTTCGGCCAGGTCATCTCCGTTCAGGTTGCCCTGCTCAGGCAGTGTCGTCGCTTCAGACTCGCTTTCCTGTACTTCCTGGTTGCTGTAATCCCAGCATTTCGTCAGTACCTTTGGAAACTGGGTCCGGGCATCCATTTGGGCCTCAAATTCATAGATCTCACTGCCGTAGGTATATGTCGCCATACTTTCCTGTGCCGCATCCGGAGGAGCTATGATTAATTTTCCAGCTTCCGTAATCACCAGTGCACCGTTTAACTCTGCCCTGACCACAATGAAATCCCAGTTGCTGCAGTTGAACTGGACCAGTTGCTTGTGCACCATTTCCAGTCCTGTGACATCCACTGTAATTCCTGTATCATCAGCTATAAGTGTGATGGCGTCTGCATCAGATATGCCTTCATCAAATACCTTATTCTTGCGCCCGGCAGTCAGTTTGACGACCTGGTCACGGCACTCTATTTCCATAAAACTGCCGTCCTGGTCTGCCTTTATGGTCTGGCTAACGATCAGCCCGGAAAAGATCGTTTCATTTTCCCCGCCATTTCCGGCAGCGATCACGATCTCCGCACCGGGAATAAAATCTGTGCCATTGCTCAGTTCAAAATCCTGCGCCGAGGCACTTCCGTCCTTCACCACCAGCCTCGCCTTCGGGATTGCATTGACCACATTCGTCACTACGATTTCCAGCAAGCCAACCGAATCCGGTAAAACCTGTCCGTTAATCGTAATGCTAAAGCTCTGTGCTCCTTTATTCTCTGGCATGGCAATTATTTTTCAATTGGTGGAAATAAGATCTGTTGTCCCTGTTTCAATTTTCTGAAATTGTTTAAGCGGTTTGCCCTTGCAACTTCCAGGTAATAGCGGTCATTTTTGTAAATATTGAAGGTCATTAAAGGCAGCGGAGTCGTACCCTCAACGGTGCGCTGATGGGTCAGGTCCGGTGAATTGTTCTGCTGCTCATTGGACTGTTCCACCAGTGAAGTATAACTGCTGAACGTGCAGTCCGTTTTTGCCCGCAGGGGCTTGCCGGTATTGTCAAACAAAGTATAAGTCACTTTCACGGCCGTCAGTATCCCCTGAAAGGTAAATTCACCCCAGTGGATCTTTAAAAAATAAGGCTGATGGGTATCGTCCTTTACTTTAAAACAGGTGTCGATGAACTTTTCAATCACTTTGTGTACTGTTTTGTCCTTTTGAATGTCGGCCTGAAAAGTCGAATTTCCTGAATATGAAGCAGATGTCGCATCCCAAAGCAGGTCCAGTTTTAATTCTTTACCCCCTGAAGTTTTAAATTGCCTCACACTATCTGTGGCATTAACCGGGGTCTCACTATCCAGCTCATTTTTATACTCAATAAAATAAGTATTCGGATTGTAGAGCACATTAAACGTCTCCGCGGGTGAGCCCGAATAGTCCCTTCCTGTGTAAACCTCGATCACGAGTTTTTCCAGGTTGCCCAATTCCCCCAATAGCTGACTGATCGACATTACCTTTCGTTCTTGGTTTTTATTTGTTTCTTAAGCTCTTCAAGCGCCTTTTTCAGCTTCTTGTCTGTCGCCGTTTGTCCCGTTGCGCTTACAGCAGCAGATCCCGCTACATTATTGGTGACGGTAGTCGTAATGATGATTTCGTTAATTTCTACTGGCATGATTAAATTCCTCCTAATAAATCCGTTACGTCAATTCTTCTGAAATATTGATGTGCAAACTCAATGCTTTCTATCACCAGTCCGTTTTGCTGCGCATTGAACCCTTCAATGGTCCATTTTATCGGATATGCGTTCACAAAATTCCAGGCCTGCAAAGGAATATGCTCCTCATTCAGCAGGATCAGGGTAATGTCCCTTGGTTTGAAGCTGAAAGTCTCCACACTTTCCCTGAACCACCTCATCGCAGACGAACCCAGTAAAAGGCCGCGCTTTAAAGTCAGGTTGCTATAGGTCACCGCAGTTGGCAGTTTGTGCGCAAAGCGGTTTTCGCCCCCTTCTTTGTACTCCTCCGTAGTAATTGCAGCTTCCAGTCCGGTAGCATCAGTAAAACCAATATCCGGCATGCCCGGAAATTCCAGAAGCAGTCCTTCTATGCGAAGCAGGAAGTGAAAACCAACAGGGGGAGATAAGAATGGGAGCATAATAAAAAACTAGGTGAATTCTATGCTTAAACCTTCATGCGCCAGTTCTACGGTTTCTATGGCAACCTCATTGCCTGTAGAGTTCAAGGTAGGCCCGTCCACTTTCGACGGCCATGCGTTTCTGACTTTCCAGACCACAACAGGCTCATGGCTCTCATTCAATAAACTAATGGTGAGGTCCCGGCGCTCGATCTTGTTCAGGCTCACGGTGTTGAACCATTGGAAAAGTTCATTGTCCCCTTTGGTAATGCCCCTTTTCATCGATATTGCCGCGTACTGCTGCATGCCGGGCATTTTTGTAACATGGTACTCTGGTGAATTGCCTTCACGATAATCAATAGCCTGGGTTTCAACCGTAAGTCCGGAAACTTCTGTAAAACCAATTCTTGAACCGCCCCATTCCACCTGAAAGTGGAACACCGGCAATGGATAAGTATTTGCCATAATATTTAAATTTTATGATTTATTATTCTTGTAGTTTGTGAGAAAATTTAAGGATGATGAACTCTGCAGGTCTGACCGCAGCCATACCAATTTCCACATTCATTCTTCCCTCCAGGATGTCCAGAGAGGTCATGGTAATGCCCAGGCCAATTTTTACAAAAAAAGCATCATCAGGCTTGGCACCCTGCAAAGCACCCTGGCGCCACAGCGTATTCAGGAAGTTTTCGCACATGGTCTTCACCCTCAGCCAGGTATTGGCATCATTGGGTTCAAAGACCACAAATTCTGTTGCTTTTTTAACACTTTCTTCCACGAAGTTGTAAAAGCGTCTGACGGGAATATAACGCCACTCATTGTCATTTCCGGCAAGCGTGCGCGCGCCCCAGACCAGAGTTCCCTTACCTGTAAAAAACCGGATCACATTAATGGACTTTCCGGTAGTTGCATCGATATTTAAACCTTCCTGCTGTTCTGAGGTCACTTTCAGAGCTGGTCCGCTGATCATTTTAACGCTTTCATTGGCAGGCGCTTTCCAGACACCCCTGTTGTTGTCCACCCGGGCCATAATCCCTGCAACCGAGCTCGATGGAGGCAGGTCGATCACATTTTTGTCCATCTCCAGTTTTACAGCACGATAGGTATTCAGGTCTATGGCCTTTATAGCAGAAAGAGTCAACCCGTTATAGGCACTGTTTGCGCCGTCAAGTGTATGAATCACGGTAACCACACCTTCATCATAACCATAATTCAGCACAGACTGGAGCCATGGATAATACACGCAGCCATATTTCAGGTATTCCATACCAAAGCTGTCCCTGATCTTAACGGCATCATCAAAAGGATTGTCTGTGAGCACCCAGGGATCAAAGATCCCGATCCGGTCCTGGAGCCTATTGCATTGCATTAAAACCGCATCATAAAGGCCCAGGTAGCCCGATGAGGTAGCGGTTGCGCTGGCATGCTTATCTGTAAAAATCAGCATCGTAGGCTCATCCACTTTCGCAATTGCGTTTAAACTCTCGAGGCCCAGGGCATTCGTAAAATTAACCCCATAACCTCCACTCGATACGATATAACAAGGGCCGCCACCATTTGCATAGAACATCTGGATGGCGTAATACATATAAGCTCCTGAAACTGCATTTTTCCTCGCCTCGCAGGTAATCGTACGCCTGACCTTTCCAGACTCCGTTACATCTGTAATGGTTGGTGTTCCTGAAGTGGCAAAAACCGCAGTTTCAGGATTTGCACCCCCAAAGTATTTGTTATAATCCAAAAAGGAGGTGATCCTGATCGGAACATTTGGAGCGTCAAGCCCGTTTTCATCTTTGGCAAATTCTGTTCTGCCCATAAATGCGGGTATAGCCGTTTCAACAGCAGCTACGGAAGCCGGTAACTTGCTTATTTCTTCAATATAAACACCGGGTGTTTTGTAATTCGTTGCCATAATTTAAGATTTTGCTAATAAGTGAGAGAACTTTAAGATGATGAACTCAGCAGGCCTTACCGCAGCCATACCAATTTCTATGTTTAACCTGCCTTCCAGAATGTCCTGTGCGGTCATTGTAATGCCTAATCCAACATTTACAAAGAAAGCATCTTCAGGTTTTGCGCCTGCAAGTGCACCCTGACGCCACAGCTGGGTTAAAAAACTCTGGCACATGGTTTTGGCCCGGTACCAGGTGTTGGCGTCATTCGGTTCAAAGACCACGAATTCCGTTGCCTTCTTTACACTTTCCTCCACCATAATGAAAAGCCGGCGCACCGGAACGTATCTCCATTCGTTGTCATTGCCTGCCAGTGTCCTCGCTCCCCATACCAGGGTACCTTTTCCCGCAAATT
>NZ_DATHGC010000413.1:0-3200 GCF_035317785.1 Pedobacter sp.
ATCTGTTTGCAAACGAAGAGGATTACAATGTATCACTTGATGTGAAAGGAAGGGGAGTGTTTTATTTTTTCCGTGCCAACCACTGGCATGGCAGTCCCTGGCACTTCATTGCCGACAATAAGGATAATCTGGTAAAAGAAACCGGTACAAGTGATCCGGTAAACGCAAAGCAGGTTTTTAAAGACACCAAGTTTATTCCCGAATCTGCATTTCCAAAACCATTAAACTGGACATGGGGCACTACCAAAGGTGCAAGCCTGATCTGGACGCCGATACCGTTCTCAGAATCCATGCGGATCGCCTATTCACGTACGCGATACGGAACCGGCTACTATATTTACAGCCTGTACGCAAACGAAGAAAATCTTTCCCGCCCGATCGTTACCTGGGACATCAATAGAGGCCCTAATCAGGACGTGCTCGACCTTTTAGGCCGCTCCGGAACGGACATTGCGCCTAAAAATACTAAAAGCAAAAAAGGGGTCGTCAAGCTGGACAAACCGCGTGTGTTGCTCTCACAGATCAATAGTGCTTCCTCGTCAGTAAGGGCGTTTAAACTGGTTTTGCCGCTCGAAAAAGCGGAAGATCTTGAGCATTTGAAATTACAGGTAACCTGGGATGATGCTAAATATCCTTCAATAGATGCGCCATTAGCCCTGTTTTTTGGTGCCGGCACGCTTTACAATCGAGAAAACAAAGAATATCTGGTTAAAGGATTTCCCATCAATATCCGGTTTGATTACCCTGGTAAAAAAGTAGAACTCGCCTGTTATTATCCGATGCCGTTCTTTAAATCCGCAAAATTTGAACTGGCAGGAATAAAACCTGATGGCACCGAAATTAGCTATGAAATACGCTATGAACCCCTGAATAATGCCATTGGTCAAAGCAGCTATTTCCATGCTACCTATACAGACATACCTGAGCCTGAGCTGGGTAAGGACATGACCTATCTGGATACACGTGGTATAGAAGGCAAACAGGAATGGTCCGGAAGTTTTGTGGGCACATCATTTATTTTCTCGCACAACGGTTCCCTGGGGACACTGGAAGGAGATCCGAGATTCTTTTTTGACGACAGCCGCAGTCCGCAGGGTTATGGGACCGGAACAGAAGAATGGGGCGGTGGGGGTGATTACTGGGGAGGAAATAACATGACACTGCCATTTGCAGGGCACCCTTGCGGGGCTCCGAATAAAGATAAGGCCAAAAATGAAAGAGACAAGATAGAATCAGCCTATCGCTTTCTGTTGGCAGACCTGATGCCTTTTGGTAAAAGGGCGGTGATCAATTTTGAACATGGCGGAGAGAACCTGTCTGCAGAACATTACGAAGCGGTTACGTATTGGTATGGCTTACCTGCGCCCTCCCTGGTTAAGACCGACGAGATCGATATCGGAGACCTTACAAGCGAAAAGAAACACTTCTATGTTTCGCCTCAGGCTTCAGCGGTGGAAACTGTAAACTCCAGATATGAACTTGGTATAGATCTGTTCCCGACCGGTGTATGGGGCATGGATGCCAATAAAATAGCAGGATACAAAGGAAAGGCAGGTACGTCTGTTTATCCATCGCATAAAGAGGACGGCCGTTATACAAGAGGGGTGTCCGAATTCACCGTTGATCTTGATGTAAACAATAAAGGCGCCCTGCTAAGGCGGACTTTAGATTACAGCTTTCCAAATCAGACGGCAATAGTATACTTATCCGATGCAAGTTCAGCAGCTTCAGTGCCAAACTGGGAAAAAGCAGGCGTATGGTACCTTGCCGGCTCAAATACTGCTATATATTCAGATCCTTCCGGTGAGCTTGATTCAAGGCTGCTCCGGACAAAAACCACAAACAGACGTTTCCGGGATGATGAATTCCTGATACCGGCCAGACTGACTAAGAACAAGAAAAAGATCAGGCTCAAGGTGGAGTTTGTCAATGACGGCCAGCAACTGTTCCCCGATTTTCCATTTCCAAAAGCCAGCGCCTGGAGTGAACTGAGGTATGAGGTTTATAGTTATGTTATTCCTAATTTTAAGCTCAAATGAGAGCTGCTAATCCAACTAATCCAATTACGATGAGAATATTCCTATTGCTGTTCCTGTTCCCTGGTGTTATGTTTGCGCAGAACAACCTCAGGGTCTTTCAGCTTGATCCACTGGAAAAAGTATTGAAAGACAGGGCATATTTTGTAGACCAGCCGGATACCATCAGGGTAGCGAAAGGGGAGACCGCGACATTGCAATTGATAATAAAAAGTAAAACTGATCTGCAAAAGACGGCGATACAATTGACTAATGTGGCAGCTAAAGAGAATCCTCAGGCTTTAAAACCTTCGCAGATCGGTTTTGTGGGCTATGTCGGACTTGGAAGAAGGGTTCCCAACCCAGGCAGAGATCAGCTCATTTCTCCCTCAGGGTACTTTCCCGACCCCATATTTACAGACAGCACATTTAATCTGCCTGCCGGTGAGCCCCAGCCCATATGGATCACCATACCTGTACCAATAGACGCCAGTCCTGGAATCTACCGGGGTTCCGTTAAGATTTCAGCTTTATCATCCGGGAAACCAATAACCCAAAACCGCAATTTCGTTATCAAAGTATATCCGGTTACCATAACAGAAACCTCTTTGTGGGTCACCAACTGGATCCACCATACTCCGGAGAGCCTGAGCTTCCTGAACAATGGCAAACCTGTTGAATTTTATACCGAAAGGTATTGGGAGTTAATCGGGCTGATCGCACAGCGCATAAAAGGGACCGGCCAAAACGTAGTGATGCTTCCCGTTCAAACACTGGTGCAATATAAAATCGACGGCGACAAGTACAGCTTTGATTTTACATACCTGGACAGGATGGTTTCCATTTATAAAAAAGCAGGTGTTTTAAAAAGAATGGCGGGAAGCCATGTCGGGTACCGCATGGGCGACTGGACCAGCCAGTTTGGAGTAGATGTTCCGCTCCTGGAAAATGGAAAGATCAGTATGCACCGGATGTCCATTTCAGATAACCGTGCAAAGAATTACCTCGATCAGTTCTTTCCCGCATTAATGACACATTTAAAGCTCAATGGACTGGATAAAAACTATATGCAGCACGTTTCAGACGAACCTGTTGCAGAGAACATCGGTTCCTATAAAGCGATCGCCGCCTATGTCAAGAAACTGATTCCAGCTACTAAGATCATCGACGCCAATATCGGATCTG